>JAERMP010000189.1 GCA_016844515.1 Thermoleophilia bacterium
ACGAAGCCGGGCGTGTCGTTGCAGCGGATCGGCCGCTTTCCCATTCGCTCACCCACCGCGTACGCAGCCTCCACGGCCTCGTCGGATGACAGCTCGGCGCGCACGATCTCGACGAGCGGCATCAGCGGGGCCGGGTTGAAGAAATGCATGCCGACGACCCGAGCTTGGGTCTCGACTGCCGCCGCAATCTCGGTGACGGAGAGCGCAGACGTGTTCGTCGCGAGAATCGCGTCGGCGCGAACGATGCTCTCGAGATCCGAGAAGAGCTCGAGCTTCGCGTCGAGATCTTCGACGATCGCCTCGATCACGAGGTCACAGTCGGCGAGATCGGCGAGATCGGTACTAAGGGATAGCCGGGCGAGTGCAGCCTCTCGATCGCTGGCGCTCATCCGCTCCTTGTCGACCTTGCGTTGGAGGAAGTGAGCGATCCGCCCACGCGCCTGCTGCCCGAGCTCGTCGGTCACCTCTCGGCCAATCGTCCCGTAGCCCGCTTCGATCGCGAGTTGTGCGATCCCGGCGCCCATCGAACCGAGGCCAACGACGCCGATCGTCCGTATCTCGGGGGCGGCCACCGCGCGCGATCCTAGATGATTGATTCCTAATCCGCGTGTGCGTGGGGAGGGTCTGCACCAAGCAGCGCGGGCGACGCGATCGGTCGCAAGGCTGGAGGCCTTGGTGCCGATCGCGGCGGCCGTGATGCGCCGCGTGCGGGCCCCCATCCACGTGTGCGGGGATTAGGAATCGATCATCTAACGACGCCCGACCGGGGACGCGCGTAAGGTCCGTCTAGCCGTTGTAGCGGCGGCGGCGGGCGACGTCGTCGATGCGTGAGTCGACGCCCGAAGCGACCGCCAACGGGCCCAAGACCAGCAGCAATGCGAGCAAGATGACACCGAACATGTCCTCATGGTGCCAGTCGCTCTTCATCAGTTCCAGTCGGTCTTCCGCCGGTATCGATCAGTCGAGCTGATTAACTCTCTGAACTCAGAGTCGCTCGACGATGCCTGCGATTGCCTGGCCCTGGCCGATGCACATCGTCGCGATCCCGTACTGCGTCTGCCGGCGCTCGAGCTCGTTCAGAAGCGTCGCCGTGATTCGGGCCCCAGTCGCTCCGAGCGGGTGACCCAGCGAGATTCCTCCACCGTTCGGATTAACGTCACCCGCCTCCCAGCGCTCGTGCAACCCGGTGTCTGCCAGGAACTGCAGAACGACGGAGGCGAATGCCTCGTTGACCTCGATCACCGAGACGTCGTCCCAGGTCAGTCCGGCTTTCGACAGCGCACGGGCACAAGCCTCTGGATTCCCGTGCAGCATCCGGTACGGATCGACACCCGAGAGCCCGAACGACACAAACCGCGCACGCGGCTTCAGGCCGAGACGCTCGACGGCGTCCCCGCTCGCGAGCAGCATCGCGGCCGAGCCGTCGACGATCGAGCTCGAGTTTCCGGCGGTCACGACGCCGTCCTGCTTGAAGGCCGGCTGCAGCGAGGCGAGCTTCTCGAGCGATGTGTCCCGTCGCGGCGTCTCGTCGACCGCGAATAGAACCACCGCCCCTCCTGCTCCGACCTCGACCGGCACGATCTCATTCTCGAACTTGCCGTCTTCGATGGCCGCAACAGCTCGCTGGTGTGACGCCAGGGAGTACTCATCGAGTTGGTCTCGAGTCAGCTTCCACTCTTCGGCAATCACCTCCGCAGAGATTCCCTGCGGCACGATAGGCCAGCGTTCGCCGATCTTCTCGTTAACAGCTCCCCAGCCCGCGTCACCGAGGTTCGAGCCCATGGGAACCCGGGTCATGTGCTCGACGCCTGCAGCAACGACGAGATCGAGGTGGCCTGCCTGAATCGCCGAAGCTCCGTTGAAAGCCGCCTGGAGCGAAGAGCCACACTGCCGGTCGACGGTTGTCGCACAGACCGTCTCCGGCCAACCCGCGGCGAGGACAGCTCCACGGCCGACGTTCAGCGCCTGCTCCCCGACCTGCGTCACGCAGCCCATCTGAAGGTCCTCGATCTCTCCCGGGTCGACGTCGATTCGATCCACCAGGCCGTTCAGGACCTGTGCGGCGAGCTCGTCCGCGCGGATCTCGGAGAGCGACCCGTTGCGCCTCCCGATCGGCGAGCGGACGGCATCGACGATGTACGCGTCCCTAGCCATCGACGACAGAATAGAGACGCCAGAGTCCCGGAACGCCCTTTAGCTCGCGCTCGCCGCGGTCGGCGAAGGCGAACCCCGAGCCGGCGACGAGGTCCTTGACGGTGCTCGAGACGAGCACCTCGCCAGCACCGGCGGCGGCGGAGATACGGGCACCCGTCACGACGGCGATCCCGGCGATCTTTTCGCCGACGAGCTCGCACTCGCCCGTGTGTACTCCGGCACGGACTTCGAGGTCGAGCGTCTTCGCACCTTCGACGATGCTCCGAGCACAGGCGATCGCTCGCGCGGGGCCGTCGAAACGGCAGAAGAACCCGTCTCCGGCAGTGTCGACCTCCGCGCCGCGGTATCGACCGAGCTCGCGGCGCACTGCCTCATGGTGCCGCTCAAGCAGTTCTCGCCATGTTCGATCCCCCAGCGCTGCGGCCCGTTCGGTCGAGCCGACGAGATCCGTAAAGAGAACGGTGGCGAGCACGGAGTCCGGGATCGCGGGCTGCGACCCACCGTGTACGAACGCCAGCAGCGCGTCGACTACGTCCGCCGAGTAAGGACCGAGAGACTGCCCGCCGAGCTCGATCAGCTCGGCGCCGGGGATCCGCTTGGCGAAATACCGAGGGCTGTCCCGGTTCGCCGTGCGGTAGAGGATCGCCGTCGGCACGCGAATGGAGCCAAGTACGTCCGTCACGTCCGTGTCCATCTGCATGCGGATAAAGTCCGCCGCCGCGTTGGGGCTCACCGCGAGCCTGTGCATCCAGACGAACTGCTCGAACTCCTCGTCGTCCTCCAGAATGGCAGGGTCGATCGCACGAGCCCGACTCCGCGAAGAAGTCGCGGTCACCGAACCTGTCCCGCACCTCACGGATCGAGGTGAGCCACTCCTCCTCGGAGGCGCCGAAGGGGTACGTCTCCGAGTGCACGGAGCGTGCGTAGGGGCTAAAGAGCGCGAGTCGCTCGCAGCGGTCCGGATACGTGGCGCCATACAACGCACAGTTGCGCTCTCAGCGACACAGAAGAGCGTTGCGCGCTCGACCTCGAGCGCGTCGAGGACGGCGTTGATGTCGTCCATTCGCGCCTCGAGCGTCACATTCCGCGGGCGGTCGGACAGCCCCGTGCCTCGTGGATTGAAGACGGTGAGCCGAACAACCTGAGACAGCCGGCGCAGGAAGGACTCCGTGCGCGGGCTGACCCACAGCGACCACAGGTTCGTGAGGTGCGGCGCGTAGACGAGATCGACCGGCCCGTCTCCGACCACCTGGTACGCGATAGCCACGCCGCCGCCCCGCGCGTAGCGAACGTCCGGAACGTCCATTCGCAAAGTGTCCCATCTACACTCCGGCCGTGGCTACCACGGCGACCGAGCGGAAGCTGCTCATAGGGGGAGAGTGGGTCGAGACGGGCGAGTGGGTCGAGGTCTCCTCGCCGTACGACGGCTCTCTCGTCGGCCGGGTGGCCAAGGCGGGAGCGGCTGAGACACGACGGGCGCTCGACGCCGCCGAGGCGGCGATGCGAGAGCCGATTCCCGCACACGAGCGAGCGGCGATCCTCGACCGGGTCGCTGCTCTGCTGGGTGAGCGCGCCGACGAGGCCGCACGGACGATCTCAGCCGAGGCCGGCAAGCCGCTGAAAGCAGCTCGGGTCGAGGCAGCGCGCGCGGTCTCCACGTACACGATGGCCGCCGTCGAGACGCGGAAGCTCGCAGGCGAGGCCGTCCCGATGGACGCCTCGCCAGCCGGTGTCGGAAAAATCGCGCTCACGCTCCGCGTCCCGATCGGCATCGTCGGAGCGATCTCACCGTTCAACTTCCCGCTCAACCTCGTCGCGCACAAGATCGCCCCGGCGCTCGCCGCCGGCTGCGCGGTCGTCCTGAAGCCGGCGTCACAGACGCCGTTCTCGGCGCTGTTCCTCGCCGAGCTCGAGCTGGAAGCAGGGCTGCCGCCCGGCTGGCTCAACGTCGTATGCGGCCCCGCGAGCGAGATAGGCGACGTGCTGGTAGACGACGAGCGCGTGAAGTTGATCACGTTCACGGGCTCCGGCCCCGTTGGCTGGCAGCTTCGCGAGCGCGCTCCGCGCAAGCGTGTGAACCTCGAGCTCGGCAACGCGACCCCCGTCATCGTCGCGGCCGACGCCGACCTCGACGACGCCGCTGCCCGCCTCGCCGCGAATGCGTTCGCCTTCGCGGGCCAGAGCTGCATCTCGGTGCAGCGGATCTACGTCGAGCGCAGCGCCTACGACGCCTTCCTGGAGCGCTTCCTCCCTCGCGTCGAGGCACTCCGCGTCGGCGACCCCGCAGACGAAGACACGGACGTCGGCCCCCTGATCGCCCGGTCCGAGCGCGACCGGGTGCTTTCGTGGATCGAGGACGCGACGTCTCAAAGCGCTCGCGTCCTGACGGGCGGCACGCTCGACGGCGAGCTCCTTCGCCCCACTGTCATCGCGGGAGCGCCGCTCGACGCGAAGGTGTCGTGCGACGAAGTCTTCGG
>JAERMP010000190.1 GCA_016844515.1 Thermoleophilia bacterium
CGAGCAGGACTGCGGCCGCGTTGTTGTTGACGACGAGCGCCGCCTCCGCCCCGGTCAGCCGCCCGAGGAGGGAAGCGAGGTGATCCTGGCGCGAGCCGCGCTCACCGCGCGCGAGGTCGTACTCGAGGTTCGAGTACCCGCCTCCGACCTCCACGACGCGCGCGAGCGCAGCTTCCGCAAGGGGTGCGCGACCAAGGTTCGTGTGCACGAGAACCCCGGTCGCGTTCAGCACACGGCGAAGTGACGGCGCCCGGGCGCCGGCAAGCTCCGTGAGCACGGCTTCGACCAGTGGCCCCGGAGTTGCACCGACCTGGATCTCATCCCGGGCACGGTCGAGGACGGCACGTGCGGCCGTGACGGCGAGCTCGTGTGGCTCGACCGCCAACCGCTCGTCGCGCAGAAGCTCGTCGACCGAGGGCAGGTCGCGAAGTTTCACGCTGAGAGTGTAGGAACGAGCTCGCGCAGAAGCGCGGTCAGAGAGCCTGCAGCGCGCGCGCCCACTTCGAGAACGGAACTGTGGTCGATCTTCTCCGGCAGGACTCCCGCGGCCATGTTCGTGACGACAGAGATGCCGAGGCAGCGAACACCCATGTGCCGAGCGGCGATCACCTCAGGAACCGTCGACATGCCTGCAAGGTCGCCGCCGACTGCGCGCATGAAGCGGATCTCGGCCGGCGTCTCGAACTGGGGGCCGAGCCAGGCGGCGTAAACCCCCTCGGGAAGCTCGAGCCCGAGCCGGTCCGCGGCCTCGTGCGCCAGCCGCCGGAGCTCCGGGTCGTACGCGTCGCTCATGTCCGGAAAGCGCGGCCCGAGCTCCTCGTCGTTCGGCCCGACGAGCGGCGACGTCCCCTGGAGGTTCACGTGGTCGGAGATCAGCACGAGCATCCCCGGCCGGAACGCCTCGTTGATCCC
Source organism: Thermoleophilia bacterium (assembly GCA_016844515.1). Next base: position 913 of record JAERMP010000190.1, read on the forward strand.
CACGAGCATCCCCGGCCGGAACGCCTCGTTGATCCCACCTGCGGCGTTGGTGACGACGAGCGTCTGCACCCCGAGCCGGCCGAGAACGCGAACGCCGAACACGACCCGGTCTGCGCTGATGCCCTCGTAGAGATGGGCGCGTCCCCGCATGACAACGATCGGGACGCCGTCCACATCTCCGAGCACGAGCACGCCCGCATGGCCGACGGCCGTCGAGACGGGCCATCCCGGAATCTCGCCGTATGGGATCTCCACCCGGTTCTCGAGCGAATCGGCTAGGCCGCCGAGCCCACTGCCGAGCACCACACCGACGCGAGGCTCGAGATCGGAGGTCTCCCGGATCCGGCGAACGGCGTCGTCGAGCACGGCGTAGCCGAGTTTACGGCTGAGTCAGGCCGAGGCTACGGCAGGAGTGCCGCGGCGACGCTCGTGGACCAGCAGTCCGATCCCGGCGACAAGCAGCCAAAGAAGCGCTGGCACCCAACTCAGGAACGGCGCGAATGTGAGAAGAGCGAACAGAGCGGTCGCAATCGCGCTGACCCAGCCCAGCCAACGCGGGAACACGTGGTCGTGAAGTGCGGCGATGGCCACACCCGCCGTCACCAGTCCTAGGAGAACCCAGCCGATGTAGCCGAGGCTGTCCGCAATCGTGTAGATGCTCGCCACAGTCGTCGGCGCGCGGTCCTCCTCGGCTGCCCCGGCGAGGAGGAGATTGAAGGAGTACCCGACGAACGTCGCTGCAACCGTAGCGCCGCCGCCGATCGAGATGATCTGGGCAGCGGAGGAGTCTGGCGCTTTGGACCTGACCGCCTGCACAAGCCCGCCAACGAAGAACGCGACGAACGCGAGACCGAGCACAGTCAGGCCGTAGCCGATGAAGAGATCCGGCACGCGCTCGTCGATGTACTGCACGCTCTCCGCGCTCGGTGACGCCTGCAAGTCCTCGGAGAGACTCGGCGTGTCCACGAAGCCCCTGGCCTCGATGAGCACGAAGGCAACGATCGCCGAGGCAGGCCACCAGCGCACGGCGCGACCATAGTTGCCGCACCGGATGGGCTCGAGCTACGCCGATCCTTCCGCGACGCGACGGTCGTAGCGCGAGCCGACGAGCTCGACGGCCTCGTGTGGATCGTCCGTGACGAGCAGGAGCTCGAAGTCCTCAGGCGAGATCAGCCCGTCCGCGAGCATCTCGTCTTGCACCCAGGCGACCAGCTCTCCCCAGTAGTCGGAGTCGAAGAGCACGACCGGGAAGTCGCCGATCTTTCGCGTCTGAATGAGGGTGAGCGCCTCCCAGAGCTCATCCTGCGTGCCGAACCCGCCGGGAAAGATGACGAACCCCTCTGCAGCCTTCACGAACATGACCTTGCGTACGTGAAAGTGGTCGAAGGTCAGGGAGAGATCACACCACTCGTTCAGCCCCTGCTCGAGCGGCAGGTCGATGCTGAAGCCGACGGAGAGGCCGCCCGCCTCCTTGCAGCCCCGGTTCGCAGCGGCCATGACTCCCGGGCCGCCTCCGGTGACGACCGCGAAGCCGGCCTCGGCAAACGCCCTTCCGGTCGCCCGCGCGCTCTCGTACGTCGACGACTCCTCCGAGACACGGGCCGAGCCGAAGATCGATACGGCGGGCCGATCGATCTTCTGCACGAGCTGGAATCCTGCGAGAAACTCCGCCGCGATCAGCGAAACGTCGGCGGCTGGCGTCTCCTGGCTCCGGCGAAAGATGCGACGGGCGGCCTTCCCGTCGTGGACTGTCACAGGTCGCGTTCGACATACGTCGCGGACATCGCGAGCGCGAGCACCGCGACGAGCCCGAGATAGACGATGCCGACCATCACGCGTTGGCGCACCGGCAAGTCGTAATAGCGCACGTTCTCGCCCCGCTCGCGCCAGCGCCGCCAGAGGTCGAGGCCGCCGATGATCACGATCAGGATGAGTATCGGGTTCGGCTGCAGGACGACCAACGCGAGCATCATCAGCAAGCCGACGAACCAGAAGACGGGGTGCAGCGCGCCCGCTGCGCGGCCACCATCGAGCGGGACGATCGGGATCAGGTTGAAGAGGTTCAGGAAGAAGCCGACGAATGCGAGCCCGACGAGAAGCTCGGAGCCGGTCGCCTCGCCGGCGATCCAGCACGCGGCGGCTCCGATTGACCCGAGAATCGGTCCTGCGAGAGCAACCCGCGCCTCCTTCCAGGCGTCGTCGGGCAGCTGCTTCATCCCGATCACGGCCCCGAGGAACGGGATGAAGAGCGGCGCGCTCGCCGGGATGCCCTGTCGACGCAGCTCGAGCACGTGCCCGAGCTCGTGGACGAAGATCAGGAGGACGAAGCCGATCGCGAACGGCAGCCCCCAGAACCAGGCGTAAGCAGCAACGGAGACGAACATCGAGGCGCCGGTCGTGACGACCTTCAGCTTGAGCAGCAGCCCACCGAACTTCACGAGGAGGAAGCCGAGTCCGATGAGCGGCGCCGCGAGCTTTCTTAAGAGGTGGCGGAAGCCCGACCGTGGCTGCACCGGCTCGTAGCCGCGTCCGCCCTCGGCCGAAGTCTCCGGATTCGGGAGCGTGCCGGCATCGGGGGCCTCACGCGGAGAGAGTTCGTGTGTTTCGGGGGTCTGGCTTAAGCCAGACCCCCGGTCATCGTCAGCTACGACCCCTGGCCTATCCATTCCTCGCCTCCCACATACGACTCTTTCTTCCAGAGCGGGACGGACACCTTCAATTCGTCGATCGCCTCTCGGCAGGCCGCCAGGGCGGCGGCTCGGTGCGAGGCCGACACGGCGATCACGACGCTCATCTCGCCGATCTCCACCCGCCCGACCCGGTGGTGGATCGCGACCTTGCACAACTCGTGTCGGCGTTTCAACTCGTCGGCGAGATCCGCCATCACTTGCTCGGCCATTCCCTCGTACGCCTCGTAGTCGAGGCGGAGCACCTCACGTCCACGTGAGTGAGCTCGGGTCGTGCCGATGAACGTCGCGATCGCACCGGCTCCGTCGTCGCGCACTTCGGCGACAGCGGCGTCGACGGAGAGCAGCTCGCCGGACAGCCGGAAGTCGCCCCCGGACACCGGCGGGATGACGGCGACCTCGTCGCCCTCCGAGAGCCCTTCACCGCGATCGGCATACGCCCGGTTCACCGCATAGAGCATCCCGGGAGGCTCGTCGCCCAGGTCGAGGAGGAGCCAGACGTCGCTCACTGTCGCGCCGTCCGCGAGCTCGACCTCGACCCTCGAAACACCTGCGCGCTCGCGGAGCGCTGCGAACAGTCTCACCTTCACCTTCACGGGAGGAGGGTAGCCGCCGGTTGCCTCTCGGCCCGTGACATGTTAGGTCCCACACATGGCGACCGCGCTCACCGGAACCAATCTCAACGAGCGCGTGTACGACGAGCTCCGCGCGCGCGTTCTTGCGCGGCACCACGCGGCCGGAGCGAAGCTCAGCCTCCACGCGCTCGCCGCCGAGCTCGGCGTCTCTCGCAGCCCCGTTCACCACGCGCTCACGAGGCTCGTCTCCGAGGGCCTGCTCACTGTCCAGCCGCGCCGCGGCTACTACGTGACGCCTGTTACGGCGCGGGCTGTGGCGGAGGGCTACGAGGTGCGACTCGCGCTCGAGCTGCTCGCCGCCGAGCGGACGGTCGGAGCGCTCGAGGACTCCGCGCTGCAGGCGTTGGAGTCGCTCCTCGAGGGCACGGCCGCCGCAATCTCGCACGAGCAGTGGGATTCGGCGAATGCGGCCTTCCACGAGTACCAGATCGACCTCGCGGGCAACAAACTCCTCTCGAGCTTCTACCGCGAACTCTCGGTGAACCTCATGATGCAGGTGATTCGCGCCGGTCGTGTCGAGGGGCACGCGAACCTCGTCACAGAGCATCGGCGGATCGTCGAGGCGTTCGAAGCGGGAGACGCGGACGCCGTGGAGCGTGCGATCCGCTCGCATATCGAGACCGGCCGCCGGATCGCACTCGACGCGATCGAGCGGGCCGGAGGCCTCCTGTGACACGGGCGGCCCATACGATGAGCCCGTGGCAACGACCGACCGTCGGCTGACCGATTCCGGCATCGAGGTCAGGCCCGTCTACACGGCGGACGACCTCCCGCCGGGAGAGCTCGAGCTCCCGGGCGAGTTCCCGTTCACGCGCGGCCCGTACGAGACGATGTACCGCGGGCGGCCGTGGACGATCCGACAGTACGCGGGCTACGGCTCGGCCGAGGAGACGAATGCGCGCTTCCGCTACCTCCTCGAGCGCGGGCAGACGGGGCTCTCGGTCGCCTTCGACCTCCCCACGCAGCTCGGCTACGACTCCGACGACCCGCTCGCCGAGGGCGAGGTCGGTCGGACAGGGGTCGCGATCGACTCCCTTGCCGACATGGAAGTGCTGCTCGAGGGGATCCCGCTCGCCGACGTATCGACCTCGATGACGATCAACGCCCCAGCCGCGCTTCTTCTCCTCCTCTACGAGCTCGTCGCCGAGGGGCAAGGCGTGCCGGGCGAAAAGCTGCGCGGCACGGCCGTCGATGCGGCTCACGACCGATCTCTTCGCGTACTGCGCCGAGCGGCTGCCCGAGTGGAACACGATCTCGATCTCGGGGTACCACATCCGCGAAGCGGGAGCGAGCGCGGCTCAGGAACTGGCGTTCACATTGGCGAATGGCATCGCCTACTGCGAGGCAGCGGTCGCCGCAGGACTCTCGCCCGATGCGTTCGGCGAGCGACTTTCGTTCTTCTTCAACGCGCACAACCACTTCTTTCAGGAGGTCGCGAAGTTCCGGGCCGCGAGGCGCCTGTGGGCGGAGATCATGCGAGATCGCTTCGGCGCGACAAACCCGCGCGCAATCGCGCTCCGCTTCCACGCCCAGACGGGCGGCTCGACGCTCACCGCCCAGCAGCCGGAGAACAACATCGCGCGAGTCGCGATCCAGGCGCTCTCGGCGGTGTGCGGCGGCGCACAATCACTCCATACCAACTCGTTCGACGAGGCGCTGGCGCTCCCGACCGAGCACGCCGCCACGATCGCGCTACGAACCCAGCAGATCCTCGCTGCCGAGGCAGGTACGACGGACACTGCCGACCCGCTCGCAGGCTCCTTCTTCATCGAGGCACTCACCGCAGCGCTCGAGCAGCACGCCCGGGACCTGATCGCGAGAGTCGACGACCTGGGCGGCGCGGTGGCCGCGATCGAGCAGGGGTTCGTGCAGGCAGAGATCGAGGCGTCTTCCTACCGCTATCAGACCGAGGTCGAATCTGGTGAGCGGGTCATCGTCGGCGTGAACCGGTTCACCGAGGACGAGTCCCCGGGGGTCGAGCTGCTCCACGTGGATCCCGAGCTCGAGCGCGGACAGCGCGAGCGCGTAGCACGTGTCCGCGCAGAGCGGGATTCGGCTCTCGCCGAGCATGCGCTCGCAGAGGTGCGGCGTGTCGCAGACACCGACGCGAACCTCCTTCCCCCGATACGCGAGGCGCTCCGTGCACGCTGCACCGTGGGAGAGATATGCGGCACGCTTCGCGAGCTTTGGGGTACATATGACGCCCAGAATGCGTAGCGGCGCCCGGATCGCGGTCTTCGCAGCGTTGCTGCTCGCACTCGCGATCCCACTCGCCGCGCTCGCTGCGTCCCGGGGGAGCGACAACCCGAGCCGAGAAGTAGCGACCCCGAGCTTCAAGCGCGACGTCGCTCCGATCATCGCCGGCAAGTGCGCCGGCTGCCATCAGACCGGCGGCATCGCGCCGTTCCCACTCGAGACGGCGCGTCAGATCTCCTCCAAGGCGAGCTTGATCGCCGCCGCCGTCACAACCGGCGTGATGCCG
>JAERMP010000356.1 GCA_016844515.1 Thermoleophilia bacterium
ACCGGTCCCGTCCTTGCCCCAGCCCCCTGCCGGCTTGTATGCCTGCGCACCGGACGTTCCTTGTTGCCCTGCCGTGGCACCGGCCACGAGCGTTGCGGCGGCGACGAGCGCCACCGCGACCATGCTCATTCTGCGACCGCTCATGTTCCCTCCTTTGCTTCGCTGACAAACGGTCGCCTTCCAGGGTGCGCCGCGCGCGTGCCGGGCGCAGCTGGGGAACCCCTACAGTTTGAGAGGCCTACGGTTGCTCGGAAGATGCAGCAGCGAGGCGCCCGGCGAGCTCGGTCCGGGAGCGTATGCCGAGCTTTCGGTAGACGCGCGAGAGCGTCGCCTCGACCGTTTTCGACGTGACATAGAGCTGTGCGGCAATTTCGGCGTTTCGCAGCCCTTGGCCGGCGAGCTCGGCGACGCGCTCTTCGGTCGGCGTCAGCTCGTCGCTCGTTCCCCGCCGACCACCGAGCCGCCGCTCCTCCGCCTCCACCCTCGCCAGCCACAGCGGATTGCGAAGAGCGGCGAACGCGGACCTCGCCTGAGCCATCATCGCGGCGGCATCGCGGCGGCGTCCGAGACGCCTGAGAACGCCACCCGTCACGAGCAGGGTGCGTGCGTGTTCGAAGGGCCAGTCGAGCCGCTCGTGCTCGGCGAGCGCACGCTCCGCCAGCTCGAGCGCCTCGTCGATCTCGCCGCGAGCGGAGGCGACGAGAGCAGAGGATCGCGCGGCCGTCGCGAGACCCCAGGGGCGGTCGAGACGCTCCCCGTACTCCTGCAACTCGTCAGCCAACTCGGCGGCTTCGTCGATCTCGCCGAGCCCGACGAGCGTCTCGATCAGATCCGGGTGAAATGGATGCGCCGCCCATTCGCCGAGTCCCGTCTCCCGCAGCATCCGCGGGAGCTGGCCGAGCACCTCCCTGGCCGCCGTGAGATCGCCCGCTGCGAGCTCGAGATGACCGAGTGCCCAGAAATGATGCGCCAACCAGATCGTCGATCCGATCGCGCGGGAGTACACGATCCCCGCACTGAGAATGCGGCGCGCGTCCTCCACGCGGCCGAGGTGCATCGCGACGACGCCGCTCGGGTACCACTCCTCGCCGAGATCACCACGGAGCTGGCGGTCGAGGTTGACGAACTCGGCCGCATACGCCTCGGCCTGCGCGAGGTTTCCGGCCCGCACCTCCACCTCCGTCAGCTGGAGAACGCAACCGGCGGTCGAGCGGACACGCTCGAGCTCGATCGAGAGCTCGAGCAACTCGAGCAGGACCGTTCGAGCGCGTGCGAGCTGTCCCGTGTAGAGCAACGCCTTCGCCAGCTGGAGCTTCGGGCTCTGGTAGGGCTCTGCGACGCGCCCGCCCCGTGCCTCCAGGCTGATTCCGTCCTCGAAGAGCTGCTCGTCGAGACCGAGGCCCGAGTAGAAGCGGGCAATCGCGAGCTCCCCTGCGGGGGACGGAAACATGCCGAACGACTCGACCTTCGCGCTGGCCGCCGCGGCGAGCTCCGCATGTCCCAGCGCAGCACGGTAGTCGCCGCCCAGACCGCGCATCCGCGCAAGCACGGCGTGCGCTGCGACCTCGACGTCCGGTGCGCCGTCAGCCTCCGCGAGCGCCCGCTCCTGGTAGGCGATTGCGTCTGGGCCCGGGATCACGTCCGCGAGATGCTCGAGCGACGGGTAGACGTGCTCCCGCCCCTCGCCGGCCGCCTGGTAGAGATCGGCCGCCTTCATGATCCGCCGCGTTCTCGCGGCTACGTCGCCTTCGGGCGTGAGCGCAGCCGCACGCTCGGCGAGCGCCGCTGCCGTCTCCGGCGCGCCGCGTGCATCCTGGCGATCAGCCGCCACCTCGAGCTCCAGCGCGACCCCTCCGTCCGCAGTCTCGGTGCCGCGACCGAGGTGGAGCGCCCGCTCGTCGGGATCGTCGATCACCGCTGCGAGCGACAGATGCACGCCGCGCCGCTCCTCGAGCGTGTGCAGCTCGAGAAGTGTCGATGCAAGCAGGGGGTGCGAGAACCACAGGCTCCCGGAGCGCTCGTCGACGATCCCTGCGGCACGGAGCCCGAGGATGCCGGAGTCGTTCTCGGCGCCGGTCACGCGCGGCTCGAAGCGCCCGAGAGTCGCGGCAACGAGCCCTGCGGCACGAGCCTCGTCCGAGACACGAGCGATCCGGGCGCGAAGCGCCACGGCGAGGCTCTCGGGCACCCGCGTCTCCGAATCTCCCGAAACGGCGAGCTCGAGGGCGTAGTACGGGCTACCAGCGGACAGCTGCGTTATCCGCGCGAGCTGCGGAGGTGTCAGCGAATGGCCCGTTCGCTCGAAGACGAGCTGCGCGAGATGCCTCTTCGGCAGACCCCGGATCTCGATGCGCTCCAACGCGCTCCCGGTGCGGTCGGCGAGACGCGTCAGCTCGAGGTCGAATCCGACCCGCACCGTCGCGATGAGACCCACCGGCGCCGCATCGAGTCGACGAACCGCGAATGTGAGAGCGCGGAGACTCGGCGCATCCACCCACTGAAGATCGTCAACCGCGATGACGAGCGGCGAGGAGGCCGACAGCAGGCGGAACACCCCCAGCGTCGCGAGAGCGACAGCGAGCGGATCGACGGTTACGCTC
>JAERMP010000191.1 GCA_016844515.1 Thermoleophilia bacterium
GACCTTCTCCCAGATCCCGCTCCAATAGACGACGTCCAAGCCGCCCGCCGCGATCGCGGCGCCGGCGACGCCACCGATCAGGGCATGGCTCGAGCTGGACGGGAGGCCGAGGAACCACGTGACCAGGTTCCAGGTGATCGCTCCTACGAGGCCGGCGAGGACGACGCTCAGCGTGATCGCCTCCGGGTTCACGATCCCCTTCGCGATCGTGGCCGCGACCTTCAGCGAGACGAACGCGCCGACGAAGTTGAAGATTGCCGCCACCAGTACGGCTGTGCGCGGCGACAGCGCGCGTGTCGACACACTCGTTGCGATCGAGTTCGCCGTGTCGTGGAAGCCGTTGGTGAAGTCGAAGAACAGCGCGACGATGACGACCGCGACGAGCGTGAGGTCTTCCATGGCCTCGTTCTTCTAGGCGTTCTTCACGGCGATGTTCGCGATCACGTTGGCTGCCGTCTCGCAGGCATCGAGCCCGCGTTCGAGCGCTGCGTAGATGTCCTTCCAGCGGATCACGATCAGCGGGTCGATCGCTTCGCCGCGGAACAGTGCGGCGAGGGCGTCGCGATGGATTCGGTCGCCCTGGTCCTCGAGGCTCTTGAGCTCGATCAGCGCCTGCTGCACGCCGCGCATCCCCTTGAGGTTGTCGCAGGCAGTCGCGAGCTGCTCGCAGGCGCGAACGATGACGGCGCACTGCTCGACCGCGTGGCGGGTCGGCATCTCGACGCCGTAGAGGCCGAGCAGGTCCGACGCTTCCTCCAGGTAGTCGACAACGTCGTCGATCTCGGTCGCGAGGAGGTAGATGTCCTCGCGGTCGAACGGTGTGATGTACTGCGTGTTCAGCAGGTTGATGAGGTCACGCGTGAGCGTGTCGCCCGCTGTCTCGACGGCCTTGACCTGTTCCTGCGTGACGCCCGAGTTCGGGTGCTCACGAAAGCGCCTCTCGACCAGCCGTGCGACCTCGAGCGCATTCTCACCCGCCTTGCCGAAGAGGACGTAGAACTCGGTCGTGCGCGGAGTCAGGCTGAATCGCATGCGGGCGGGACGTTAACCGGTCGGAGACATTCGCGTGCTCTGATGCACGCGACCGGGCGCGTCAGATCACGCGAGTGCGGCGACCACCAACGATTGAAAGTGCGCGACGAGTTGCTCGGACTCCGGCATGAGGCGCCCTTCGTCAATGAGGCCGGCGCGCACGCCGGCCTGGACGCGCTCGACCAGGATTGTGTCCTCGGCGCCGACCTGCGCGTCGAACGCAAGGGACTCCTCGATCCAGGCTTCGTCGGCGTCTTCCGCCACGAAGTAGTCGAGGAAGCGGTGGGTCCGCTCGGGAGCGAGCGGGAAGATCGGGCCGATCGAGAAGTTCGGTCGACCCGGCATCACGTTGATCACGGTTCCCGGGAACAGGAGGTGGAACTGACCGCGCTCGATCTCGCCCGAGGGGTCGTACGAGCCGCGCGGCTCCGGCCGCGGTGGACCATGCTGCGTCATGCGCCCGCCGTTCGTCTCTAGGAGGTAGGCGTCCGGCGAGACGTCCATCACGGCCGAGAACCCCGGGTGGGCCGTAGGGCAGTGGTAACACTAGAGGAAGTTCTCGGCCGAGATCTTCCAGTTGGCGTCGAGCTCCGACTCGGCCCGCTGGAGGAAGCGGAGCGCGTCGAGGTCGATGCCCGCAGCTTGGATTCGCTCGGGCACATCATCGAGAAACTCCGCTAGCGGTCCTGCGTCGGCGTCGGGATTGACGAACACGAGCGGACCCCAGGTATCGAGCTGCAGCGGGATCAGCCCGAGCTCGTCGGCGCCGGTCCCGCCCTCTCGTGAGAACCTCGGCGCTGCTACGAGCCTGCCGTCGAGCCCGTACGTCCAGGCGTGGTACGGGCACTGGAGCGTTGCGCGCTTGCCCGACCCCTCGCAGACGATCGAGCCGCGGTGGCGGCAGACGTTCAGAAACGCTCGGAGAGTGGTCTCCTCGTCGCGCACCAGCACGACCGGGACGTCACCGACCCGAGTCGCGACGAACGAGCCAGCCTCAGCGACCTCGTCCTGCCGGCCGACGTACTGCCACGAGTGGCGGAAGATGCGCTCGTTCTCGAGCCGAAGCACGGCCGGATCCGTGTACCAGCCCCACGGAATGGTTTTCGTCTCGACGGTGCTCACGACGGCGAACGCTACCCGTCTCTAGATGATTGATGCCACGATCTCGCGCGTCCGGATGCGCGATCTGGCGCGTCGGGGCCGCTTCCACCCGGGCGGAGGCCGCGTAGCGGCCTCGCGCCGGGCGTGCGCTTTCGCGACGGGAAAGCGACACCGAGGCGTCCAGCATCGCCGTCGCTTTCCCGTCGCGCCCCCGAGCGGCCAGCTCGCGCCCCGGAGTAGGCGATCTCATGGCATCAACCATCTGAGCCGAGCGCGTCGGTACGATCGCGCCCGATGTGGGGCTCGGTTCAGGATGGTCGCCCGTCGGGAGGCGGATGATGGGCGTCGCGAGGCAAGGACGCAGGGAGCGCCCATATCGAGGTAGATATGGGCGCGACTGAGGACGCAGCATCGCGGCGCCCAGCGCCGCATCACGACATGGCCGCCCGTTCTGAATCGAGCCCCTATGGACGGGTGGAGGTCTCGGACAGCGAGATCACGGACGCCGTAGCGGCAGTAGAGGACGAGATGCTCGAGCTCCTCTGCCGGCTCGTCGATGCGCCGACCACGCTGGGGAACGAGGAGCCCGGGCAGGTGATCATGGCCGAGGCCTTCCGTGACCTCCTCGGCGCCCTTCTCCTGGGATGTCTCGCAGAAGCGGAACGTCGTGGCCGATTGGCCGGCAGCCGGCACCGGCGGCCGCTCGCTCGTCTTGCAGGGCCACATCGACGTGGTCGGGCCGGCGTCGGAGAAGCTGTGGCGAACGCCGCCGTTCCAGGCCGTCCGCGATGGCGACTGGCTCTACGGCCGTGGCTCGGGCGACATGAAGGCGGGCCTCGCCGCGATGGTCGGCGCGGTCCTCGGCCTGCGGAAGCTCGGCCTTGCTCCACTCGCCCCGGTTCAGCTCCAGTCGGTCGTCGAGGAGGAGTGCGGTGGGAACGGGGCGCTCCAGTGCGTTCTCTCGGGACTGCGACCCGACGCGGCGGTCATCCCCGAGCCGTATCCAGGATTGATCCCCACGTCGCAGGTCGGCGTTCTCTGGTTCCACGTCGACGTCGCCGGCACGCCGCGTCGCTCGCTGTCGTGACCGAGCTGCACGCGCTCGAGGACGAGCTGAACGAGAGCCCTCCGCCGCCCTTCGACGCTCTCGCGCACCCGATCAACTTCAACGTCGGGGTGATCTCGGGCGGCGACTGGGCCTCGACGGTGGCGGCCGAGTGCACGCTCTCGTGCCGGATCGCGCACTACCCCGGCACGCCGGTCACGGAGCTCCAGCGTCGCGTCGAGGACGCGGTCGCGCGCGCAGCCTCGGCGAACGCCTACATGGCAGAACACCCACCGACCGTCCGCTATGACGGGTTCGCGTGCGAGGGGTCGCACCTCACCGACGATGAGCCCATCGTGCAGGCGCTCGCCACTTCCTGGGAAGCCGTGACCGGAACTCCTGCCGTCACCGGCCCGACCACGGCGACGACCGACGTGCGCACGTACATCGCAGCGGGCATTCCCGCGGCGTGTATCGGCCCTCACGCCGAGCGCATCCACGGAGTCGACGAGCGCGTCCTCGTGCCCTCGGTGGTGCAGACTGCGCAGGTGCTCGCGCTCCTCGTTCGCGACTGGTGCGGCCTCGCTTGAGCGTCCAGCCGTTGCAGACGGTCTCCGAGATCCGGCGCTTCTTCCGCACGGCCAAGACTCCCGTCTACTTCGTCTCGGCGACAGCGTTCAATCTGCTCGGGATCGACCGCTGGATCCCGACCTTCCGCTACCTCAACTACTACGACTCGTTCGACGGATACCACCCGAACGTCTTCGTCCCGCGACACCATTCGCCGCCCAACTTCGAGTCGATCGAGGAGATCTGCAACTACCTCCTCGGCCACAAGGAAACACGCGACTTCATTCGCGAGATCGGCCCCGGCGGCATGGCCGTCTTCCTGATGTTCGACGAGGAGACCGAGCGACTGGCAGAGGAAGCCGGCCTCGAGGTCGCGTTCCCACCCGCCGCGCTTCGCACCCGCCTCGACTCCAAGCTCGAGACGACGCGGCTCGCGGACGAGGCAGGAGTCCCGAGTGTCCCCAACGTGCTCGGCCGCGCCGACTCGTACGGCGCGCTGCTCAAGCTCTCTCTCGGCGCCGGCCTCGGCCAGGATCTGGTTCTCCAGACCGCGTACGGCGACTCCGGGCAAACAACGTTCTTCGTCGCCACGCCTTCCGACTGGGACGAGCACGCTTCGGAGCTCGTCGTCGAGCAGCTGAAGGTCATGAAGCGGATCGAGTGCCGCGAGGCCGCGATCGAGGGCGTCATCACGCGCCACGGCACGCTCGTCGGCCCGCTGATGACCGAGCTCACGGGGTTCCCCGAGCTGACGCCCTACGGCGGCGGCTGGTGCGGGAACGACGTCTTCGCGACAGCTCTCACCGAGCGGCATCGGAAGCTCGCCCGCGAGTACACGCAGCGCATGGGCGAACGGCTCGCGCAGGAGGGTTACCGCGGGTACTTCGAGCTCGACGTGCTCGCGGACATCGACTCGGGGGAGTTGTACCTCGGCGAGCTGAACCCCCGCGTCACGGGGGCGAGCTCGATGACCAACGTGACCGCGGTCGCGTACGGCGACATGCCGTTGTTCCTGTTCCATCTCCTCGAGTTCGCCGACGTTGACTACGAGATCGACGTTCAGGCGTTGAACGACGGCTGGTCTCATCCCGGCGCCGTGGACGAGTGGAGCCAGTTCATCCTCAAGCAGACCGAAGAGGACGTCGAGCAGATCGTCCACGCGCCGCGCTCCGGCATCTGGCGGCTCGACCCGAGCGCGCCCGGCGGCATCAGGTTCGTCCGTCGCGAGACCGACTGGCACGACGTGTCCGGCGAGGACGAGGCGTTCTATCTCCGCATCGCGGCGGAAGGCCAGTACCGCTATCCGGGCGCCGATCTCGGCATTCTGGTTACGCGCGGTCGCCTCCAGACGGACGAGCACGAGCTCACCGAGCGAGCGCTGGCCTGGATCACCGGCATCAAGTCCCAGTTTGCGGGAGTACCTGCGCCACAGGAGGCAGAGCTGCCGCCCCCCGAGCCCTTCTCCTTCAAGATGCTGTGAGTGCCGCGCTGACATTCGAGGCGATCGAGGAGGACACACCGGGGGCGAAGTGGCAGGCCCTCTTCGAGCGGCACTGGCCCCGCTACCGGTCGTGGTTCGTTCAGGAGGGTGAGAACGCCCGCGCGTCGTACGCGGAGTCCGGCCGAATGCTTCTCGAGCACATGCCCGAGCTCGTGCCCACGTACGAGCGCCTCTGTGAGCTCGCGGGGGACGGCGACCTCGAGGCGCGGATGCTCTCGATGTGGCGGCCGCCGTCGTATCTCTCCGGCTGCTCACAGGGTGTCTGGACGCGCGGCGAGCCGGTTCTCGTCCGCAACTACGACTATTCGCCTGATCGAATCGAGGGGACGATCCTCGCGACGGGGTGGGGCGGACGCCGGGTTATCGGGATGAGCGACTGCCTGTGGGGTCTCCTGGACGGCATGAACGACGCCGGCCTGGCCGTGTCGCTGGCCTTCGGCGGCCGGCAGGTTGTGGGACGCGGCTTTGGCGTGCCGCTCGTGGTCCGCTACCTGCTCCAGGCCTGCGAAACGGTTTCCGAAGCACGACAGATCCTCACCCGGTTGCCGTACCACCTCGCTCACACGCTTACGCTCGTCGATCGTGCGGGAGACGTCGTCACGGCATATCTCTCGCCCGACCGCGGTGCCGTGTTCCGAGAGGTGGGAGTTGCGACGAACCACCAGGGTGATGTCGAGTGGCACGAGCACGCGCACGCAACTCGATCCTTGGAAAGGGAGCACGTGATCGAGACGGCGCTCGAGGAGGCCGCGGATCCCCAGGGCTTCGTCTCCGCGTTCCTCGAGCCTCCGGTCTACTCCGTGGCCTACGGCTCGGGCATGGGAACGCTCTATACGGCGGTCTACAAGCCCGGCTCCGGATCGGTGGAATACCGCTGGCCGGGCGTTGCGTGGGAGCACTCCTTCGAACGCATCCGCGAGGGGAGTCGGGCGATTAGCTTGTTGGAGCCCACGGCCGCCTGATGCGAGCCTCGGCGCTCGTCGACACCGTCGAAGCGGCTCTGCAGCCTCTCTCGCACGCACGAAACGTTGCCTGGTGGAACTCGCAGGTCGACGCGAGCAAGGACAACGAGCGACGACGGGCCGAGTCGGACCTTGCCTACTCGGACGCGCTCGCCGACCGGGAGCTCTTCGCTGCAGTCGAGGGCGCGCGCTCCGCCGCCGGTGACCCGGTCGCCGGGAGGCAGCTGGATCTTCTGCACAACCTGATGCTGTCCCGGCAGATCCCGGATGCACTTCGCGCGAGAATCGTCGATCTCGAGTCGGCCGTCGAGGTGCGCTTCTCGCGCCACCGAGGTGTTGTCGACGGAGTCGAGGTCAACGACAACGAGATCAAGCGCATCCTCCGCCAGAGCGATGATCCGAAGGAGCGCCGGGAGGCGTGGGAGGCGGCGAAGACCGTTGGTGCCTCGGTCGCCGACGACGTGCGCGAGCTTGCGAGGCTCCGAAACGAGGCTGCGCGTGGGCTTGGGTATCGCGACTGGTTCGCGCTCTCACTGGCGACGGACGAGCTCGACGAGGGGAAGCTGTTGGCGACTCTCGCCGACGCGGACCGGGTCACGGCTGAGCCGTTTGCGCGTTGGAAGAGCGCACTCGATGAGAGGCTTGCGCTGCGCTTCGGGTGCTCCACCTCGGAACTTCGACCGTGGCACTACGCCGATCCGTTCTTCCAGGAGACTCCGGCCGAAGGCTCCGTCGACCTCGACCCGCTTTTCGCGGGGAAGGACATCGTCTCGCTCTCCCGCAGGACGTTCGAGGGCATCGGGCTCGAGGTCGCGGCCATTCTCGACCGCAGCGATCTCTTCCCGCGAGCCGGTAAGTGCCAGCACGCCTTCTGCATCGACGTCGATCGCGGGGGCGACGTGCGGGTGCTCGCGAACGTCGTCGACAACCACGACTGGACCGACACGATGCTTCACGAGCTCGGCCACGGGGTGTACGACCTCGGGTTCGGCGAGAACCTTCCGTGGCTCCTCCGCAGCACGCACCTCGTAGCGACGGAGGCGTCGGCTCTTCTCTTCGGCGCACTCGCCGGCAGCCGCGAGTGGCTCGAGCGTGTTCTCGGGATCGGTGCGCTGGAGGGAGCCGAGCTCGAGGGCCGCCTGCGCGCAGCCCGCGCTGCCGAGCTCATGGTCTTCACGCGCTGGGTGCTCGTCATGAACGCGTTCGAGCGCGCGCTGTACGCGGATCCGGACAGCGACCTCGACTCGATCTGGTGGGAGCTCGTCGCTCGCTACCAGCTCCTCACGCCGCCCGACGGGCGGAGCGCCCCCGACTGGGCGGCGAAGATCCATATCGCCGCGGCGCCGGTCTA
This sequence comes from Thermoleophilia bacterium, assembly GCA_016844515.1. The sequence goes on from JAERMP010000191.1 coordinate 7,563, forward strand.
CTACCACACGTATCTCTATGGCGCGATCGTCGCCTTGCAGTTGAAGGACGCGCGCCGCCGTCGGGGGGATCGTCGACCGCCCGGAGGCGGGGGCGGTCTTGGTGCAGAAGCTCTTCGCGCCTGGTCAGTCGATCCGCTGGGACCGCCTTGTCGAGCAGGCGTCGGAGTCTCCGCTCTCGGTCGAGTCGCTTGCGCGCGAGGTGACGATTGCCTGAGCGCACGGCTCGAGGCAATCTCTTCGAGAGTCCGGCCGGCCCCCTCGCGGAGGAGCTCGTCGAGTTGGTCGCGGGCGGAGATGGAGTCTCGATCGAGCGCATCGTCTCCACCGGGCAGGCGACACCCGCCGGACACTGGCTCGAGCAGGCTCGCGACGAGTGGGTCGTCTTGCTCGAGGGCGAGGCGGAGCTCGCGTACGACGACGGTTCGAGGCTGCGCCTGGGTCCCGGCGATCACGTCCTGATCCCAGCCGGGGAGCGGCACCGGGTCGAGTGGACGCGGACCGATCCACCGTGCATCTGGCTCGCCGTTTACGCCGACGCTCTCTCGGCTGCTGAGGACTACCGATGAGCGATATCGCACCCCTCGTGAGCGCGCCCACCGCTGAGGAAGAGGAACGCAAGACCAGCTACCTGGAGCTCTTCTTCGATCTCATCTTCGTGTTCGCGTTTACACAGGTGGCTCTGCTGATCCTCGAGGACACGAGCGAGGCGGGGTTCGCCCGATCCGCTCTCGTGCTCGCGCTCGTCTGGTGGGCCTGGTCCGCGTACACGTGGATGACGAACGCGATCGACATCGAGAGCCTTGTTGTGCGACTCATCGTGCTGGCGGCCATGGCCGCAGCGTTCTTCATGGCCCTCGCGGTACCCGACGCGTATCAGGACGAGGGCGTCTGGTTCGCGGTCGCGTACTTCACCGTGCGCGTTCTCCACATCGCGCTCTTCGGCTGGGGTGTCCGCGACGACCCGGGTCAGCGGCGCGCCCTGCTCCGGCTCGCTCCGTGGTTCCTGTGCGCCGCTCTCGTCGTGCTCGCCGGTGGGTTCGTCGACGGCGACGCCCGCGCGTATGTGTGGCTCGGAGCACTGGTGATCGACGTCGCCGGCACCCTTGCTCCCGCGCAGGCCGGCTTCCGCGTCTCAGCGTCGCACTTCGCCGAGCGCTTCGCGCTGATCGTGATCATCGCGCTCGGCGAGTCGATCGTGGCGATCGGCGTCGCGACGGCGAACCTCGAACGGGATTGGGCCTTTGCTGCGGCGGTCGCGATCGCGTTCGCGGGCGTCGCCGCGCTCTGGTGGTCCTACTTCGACTTCACGGCCATTGCTGCCGAGCGATCGTTGAAGCGAGCACGCCCCGAGGCCCGCGCCCCGCTGGCACGGGATGTCTTCACCTTCTTCCACTACCCGATCGTGCTCGGGATCATCCTCTACGCGGTCGCCGCGAAGAAGACACTGGCCGACCCGGGCGAGCCACTGTCGGAGTCCGGGCGCTGGGCGCTCGGGCTCGGAGTCGCAGTCTTCCTCCTCGGTTTCGTGCTCGCGCGGTTCCGGGCACTCCGGCGCGTCGCGTGGGAGCGAATCGTCGCCGGCGCCGCCGCGCTGGTCGTCGCTGTCGCGCTCAACAGGGCCGACGCGATCGTGACCCTCTCCATCGTGATCGCGATCCTCGTCCTCTCCCTGGCGATCGAGACGGTGAGGCTGCGCGACCTTCGCGCCGAAGTCAAAGCCGGCTGAGCGCGAGCCATTTCACGCCTTGTAACAGGCTGTTACAAAGCTAGGGGTATCTCCTACAAAGCTAGGGGTATCTCCGGGGCGCCGGCCCATCCGGGGCGAGTCGACCGAGCGTGCGGCGATTTCGCGCAACGACTCCGTACACAGCGTCGAGAATCCTGTCGGGAGCTCGGCATATGAGCCAGGCCGCCGAGCGCGTCAGCCGCATGGCTTGGGCGAGCTCGCGCAGGCCGGTTCCGTACCCACTCAGCGCGCCATCCGTCTGTGCAAGACGCCACGTGTCGCGGCGCTCGCTCGCTGGGAGAACGGCAAGCAGCGAAGTTGCCGCATCGTCCTGCAGCGGGAGAAGCGCGAACTCGTGTCGGCGATCGAGCCGCACGATGCAGCGGGCAGCGAACCGACACAGGCGGCATTCACCGTCGTACAGGAGCACGGGTCGCCGAAGCTGAGCGGGCTTCACCGACGCTCGCCCACGTACCAGAGCCCGGTTGCGTCGATGGCACCCTCGGCGATCAAGCGGCGCTCGAGGGGCTCGAGAGCGTCGTCGAGCCGGTGGCTGTACAGGTACGGCGTCCACTCGAAGAAGCGCTCGGCGAATCGATGCTCGAGCGCGCTCCGGATCTCCGACACGGGGTGGATAGCTGCGTGATCCGCATCCGACCGCCGTTCCCACTCTTCGAAGTCGTCCGGCATGGTGTCTTCGCGTCCTGCCGCGGCTAGAGCGCGGCGCTGGTGGTAGTACCAGCGCGCCGTATCGCCGGCAAGGCGCTCCTTCGCGAACTCCTCGAGGACGAGGACGCCTCCCCGCGGTAAGAAGGAGGCGATCTGGTCGAGCGCCCCTGCGAGATCTTCGATGTGATGGAGCGAAACGCTTGCCACCACGGCGTCGAACCCGCGTGCGTCCGAGAAGTCCTCGAGCCCGACTCGCACGAAGATCGTTCCTTCCGGTGCATGGGGGTCGATCGCGACGACCTCGAAGCCTCGCTCAGCGAGCGCCTGAGCAAGCTCGCCTCGGCCACAGCCGACCTCAAGGACGCGGGCGGGCGGCTCCGGCAGCCGGGCGCTCAGAAACTCGCAGAAAGCGGCCGCTCGCCTCGTCATCGGCTGCTCGCGCCCTCTTCGAATCCTTCGAGGGTTGCGCGCACGAGCGGGCCGATCGTGTCCAGGACATAGCCGCCCTCCTGGACGAAGACCGTCGGCAGCCCGAGCACTCCCAGGCGGCGACCGGCTTCGCGGAACCCGCCCTCCGTCACCTGGAGCGGCGAGTTGGGGTCGCCGGCTCCTGCATCCACTCCGAGCGGAATGACGAGCGCCCCGCTTCGATGGGCACGCGCCGACTGGAGCAGGAGGTCGATCCCGGCGAGCCACACTGCGTCGCCCGACCCGGGCTCGAGGGGCACGTTCAGGTTCGCTCCCTCTCCCGCCCCGCTGCCGCACTCGTCGGCGAACCCGAGGAAGTGCGGGAACCAGCCGTGCGCCGGATCGACGTGCACCGATCCCGTGAAGACGTCGTCGCGCTCCCAGAAGATCGCCTGAGCTCCGTTCCCGTGGTGCGCGTCGAGGTCGAGGACCGCGAGACGAGAAAACCGTTGGTCTCGCAGGTACTGGGCCGCGACTGCGGAGTTGTTCAGGTAGCAAGAGCCGCCGAATGCCGCTCGCGTCACATGGTGCCCCGGTGGGCGGCAGCAGGCATACGCGGCGGGCGCCGCGGTCAGCGCTGCGTCGACCGCCGCGCGGGCGGCCTCCCACGTACCCTCAGCGACAACGGTCATCGTGTCGTAGCAGTACGCGCCCGTCCGGGCGGAAACGGCGTCCGGCACGCGCGGCTCGACGCCCGCAAGGAACCCGGGGGTGGGGAAGATGTATCCGACGACGTCGGGTTGACCGGGATCGGCGGGGAGCGCGGCAGCTTCCCACGCCTCCCACGCGCCGCGGAGAAACGCCACGAGCTCCGCGTCGTGCACGGCGAGCAGCGGGTCGTCCGGGTGACGTTCGGCGAGCACGATCGATGCACCGGCTTCCTCGAGCGCAGCACGGATCGCCTCGGCTCGCTCGGGCAGCTCGTCGGCCGGGATGGGAACGCCGATCCAGACCGCGGTCTTTGGGTCGTGAAGCCGGTGCGCCTCCGTCCAGACGATCGGGATCGAGATCCCCATGTGCGGCTACCCGGCGAAGCGGTACTCGGCGGCGATCTCCGGCGTGAGGTACGCGGCGGACGGGCTTCCTGCGGGCGTGAAGATGCCGATCACGGTCATCACGGCCGATTCGCTCAGGTTCTCCACGATATGCACCTGTCGCGGTCGCAGCCGGAAGGTCGATCCGGGCCCGAGCTCCTCGGTCGTATCGCCGATGTGCAGCCGCCCGGGGCCGTCGGGTACCCACACGATCTCGTCGTAGAGGTGGTAGTGCCAGGGTGCTTTCCCCGGCGGGATGTAGCCGGCGAACAGGGTCGCGCGGGTCGATCCGTTGTGCGGGCCGAACAGGATCTGGAAGGAACGCGCACCCGTCGCCTTCTCGGAATCCGCTCGGACGAGGGTCGCAACGATCTCGCGCGATCCGATTGGGGCGTGGCGGTCGGCCTCGGGCTCGATTGTTGCCCGGACGACGCGGAGCTCGGAGGCGTCGGCGCTGAGCTGCGCTTCCTCGCCGGCGAGGATGAGGCCGCCAGCTCCAGCGTGAAGCGGCCGATTCTCACTCCCAAGCGTGAGCGAGCCCGAGCCTGCGACGACGAAGAGCAGCGAGTCGCGCTCATCCTCGCCGATGCTCTGACCGCTCCCCGGCGACATCCGGAGCTCCGAGAGTGCGAGCGCCGACCCGTCGATCGCCGGGGTGAGCTCGTGAGTCTGAGCGCCGGTCACCGGGCGGAGCCTAGTTCGTGAGGACGAAGCCGGCCTTGTCCACGAAGCACCAGGTCCACTCCTCGTCGGGCTCCGCCGATCGAATCAGCGGGTGCCCGCTCTCGTGGAAGTGCGCCGTCGCATGGCGATTCGGAGAGTTGTCACAACAACAGACCTTCCCGCACGTGAGGCACATCCGGAGATGCATCCAGCGGCCGTCGAGCTTCAGGCACTCCTCGCACCCGAGCAGCGGCTCGGGCAGGTCGGTCACCTGGATCGAATCTAGGTGGGAGCAGGCCGGCGTCGCCACGTGCCTCAGACGGAGAGCTCGATCTCTGCTGGGAGCTCGCCCGGCTCGTGCTCGGGCGCGAGCTCATCGCGGACTCGCGTGTCGAAGTAGACGTACGCCGTGGCAAGTGCGACGAACGGCATCGTCACGGCGTAGACGAGCCCGGCGATCAGGTTGATGAAAGCGAATGGAATGCTCGTCACGAAGATGAGGAGCGCTCCGATGAAGGGGCCGGCT
>JAERMP010000192.1 GCA_016844515.1 Thermoleophilia bacterium
ACAAGCTCACGCTCGCAGCCCTCGAGGGCACGCTGTCGCTGGCTCTCGATTCCCGGGCGCGAGACGAGATCCCTGTGTTGCGCATGCTCCACGAGTCGCTCGAGGTCGTGCGCGCGCGGGCCGAGCGATTGGCTGCGCTCGTAGGTGGGGAGGTCGAGGAGACCGTAGCGCGCGTCGGCGGCGGTGCGCTCCCGCTCGCCGAGCTTCCGAGCGCAGCGTGTGCCGTGGAGGAGTCGCTGGCCGAGCCTCTCCGTCTCGGCGAGCTGCCAGTGATTGCGGTCGTCCGCGACGGCCGCACGCTCCTCGACTGCCGCACGCTGACCGACGCCGAGATCGACGAGGTCGCCGCCGCGGTCGCCGCCGCCCGATCGTGAAGCGGACAACCGGGGAGGTCGTCGTCTTCCACGAGATCTGGAAGGACGAGGTCTGGGCTGCCCGGCCGATGATCGTTGCGCAAGATGAAGAAGAACTCATTGCACTCTGGTTCCCGAAGGGCACGGTCTACAAGCGTCCGATCCCGCCTTCTACTCGCCCATCCCCGGGTGATCGTGGCGAGCGGCTCGCAAGCTGTCTCGCACTCTCCGACTGGGTCTTCGAGGATGCCGAGTGGGACGCCTCGACGCTCGTCCTCATGCGGCCGGGCGAGTGGCACGCGGTCTGGTGCTCGTGGCGTGACGGCGAGCACTTGCCGTGGTACGTGAACCTCCAAGAGCCGTTCCGGCGAACGAGCAAGGGCTTCGAGACGATGGATCTCGCGTTGGACGTCATCATCCATGCCGACGGCCGCTGGCGCTGGAAGGACGAGGACGAGCTCGCGACGTTCGTCGAGCGCGGCGTCTTCGACGCAGAGCTCGCCGCCCGTCTACGCGCCGAGGGCCTCCGAGTGGTTCGTCGCGCCGAGCAGAACGAGCCGCCGTTCGACGGGCCGTGGCCAGACTGGCGGCCAGATCCGTCGTGGTCCTTGCCAGAGCTTCCCGAAGGGTGGGATATGCGATGGCGCTGACGGTCGGCACCGCCGGGCACATCGACCACGGGAAGACCTGGCTCGTCCGGGCGCTCACGGGGAAGGACACGGACCGCCTTCCGGAGGAGCAGCGGCGCGGGATCTCGATCGACCTCGGCTACGCGCCGCTCGAGCTCCCTGACGGCCGCCGACTCTCCCTCGTCGACGTCCCGGGCCACGAGCGCTTCGTCCGCACGATGGTTGCGGGCGCGACCGGGATCGATTTGTTCCTCCTCGTGATCGACGCCGGTGAGGGTGCGCGTCCGCAGACGCACGAGCACCTCGCGATCCTGCGGCTGCTCGGGATCGAGCACGGCGTCGTCGCGCTGACCAAGGTGGATGCCGTCGACTCAGACTCGGTTGAGCTCGCCGAGGAGGAAGCGCGCGAGCTCGTCCCCGGCGTCGAGATCGTGCGCGTGAGCGCACGGACGGGTGAGGGGCTCGACGAGCTCCGCGCCGCGCTCGGACGCGTGGCCGACTCCGTCGAGAACGCGCGCGCAGACAGGCCGACGCGGCTGTACGTCGACCGCTCGTTCTCCGTACCGGGCTTCGGGACGGTGGTGACGGGCACCCTCTGGTCGGGTTCGATCGGGACGGGAGACCAGCTGCGGCTCGAGCCCTCGAGCCTCGACGTGCGGGTGCGGAGCGTGCAGGTGCACGACCGGGACGTCGATCGTGCGGAGCCGGGTCAGCGTGTTGCGGTGAGCCTTCCCGGCGTCGAGCGCCGCGATGTCACGAGAGGCGAGGCGCTCGTGGCGCACGATGGATATCCGACGTCGTACCGTCTCGACATCGCGCTCGAGGAGCTCGCGCCGATCGAGGACGGAGCGCGCGTGCAGGTGCACCTCGGGACGATGCACTCGTCGGCGCGGGTCGTGCGGATCGGCGAGCAGTTCGTGCAGCTCCGCCTCGCGTCGCCCGTCGTCGCAGCTCGCGGCGACCGCGTGATTCTTCGAGGCGAGACCACGGTGGGCGGTGGAACGGTGCTCGATCCCGCGCCGCCACGGCACCGCGACGAGAAACGGATGGAGCTCCTCGAGCGCGGTGACGTCGCGGCAACGATCCACGCGCCCGTTCTCGTCGAGTCGCTTCGCTTCGTGCTCGACGGCGAGCCAGAGGGAGTCGTGCGCGCCGGGCCGTGGGCGTTCTCTGCCGAGTGGCTGGCCGAGCTCGAGCGCGAGCTTCTGTCGCACCTGGAGGCGGCGGACCCGATCGACCCCGGAATCCCGCCGCCGAGCGCCCCGTGGGCAACCGACGTGCTTCCTCTATTGCCGTTCGAGCGTCGAGGCGCGAAGCTCTACCTCCCCGGCACGGAGGCCACGCTCGGGGCTCGAAGCGCGGAGGCCGAGGCGCTCGAGCGGGAGCTGACGGCTGCCGGTGTTCGCGCGACGAAGGTCGAGGGCGACGAGCTCGCGCGCTTTCTCGAGACGAGCGGGCGGCTCGTGCGCCTCGGCGACGGGTACGCGATCGGCGCCGGAGCCTACGAGGTGGCGAAGGACGTCATGCTCGCCGAGTGTCGAGCAGCGGACGGAATCACGCTCGCGCGTTTTCGCGACCTCGCAGGCATCGGGCGGCGCGATGCCCAGCTCCTGCTAGAGCGCTTCGACCAGGACGGGCTGACGCGTCGTGTTGGAGACCGCCGCGTCCTTCGTCGTGCCGCTACGCGCAGCTCGTCGTCGTGATCGGTCCGGTCGGTCCGTTCTTGAACCAGGAGCGCCCGTCGACGGTGCTCTTCACGCAGTAGCCGGCTGCGCTTGCGGAGACGATCTCGATTCCCTGGACTCCCTTGCTGTACGAGCTCTGGAGAAGGGGCAGTGTCATGCCGGAGTACGAACCGTTGTTGTCCATTCCGTACGCCTCGAAGGCGGGCACCGCGACCTGGATATTCGACTTGGCGGAGGCGTCCGCTGCGCGGACGCGGGCGCCGGTGCTGAACCCTACGGCGATCGCTAGGAGGACCGCCATGACGATCATCACGGCGAGCATCTCGACGAGCGTGAAGCCATCCTCGTTCCGCGCCATACGCGCTGCGTATCGGCACCTGGCATCACCCGCTTGAGTGATGTCAGCCGTGTCCACTCGCGAGCCCCGCGGCCGCGAGGCGGCCGCGCTTTAGGGATTTTCGCGCGACCGGAAGTCCGTGCTAGCGGATTCCGGTCTTGCGCACCAGTCGGGCTCGTCCTCGATCCCGACGCCGTCCGCGACCCGCGTGACGTAGTTGAAGTAGGCGACGACCTGGATCGCGTCCGAGATCGCGGTGTCGTCGAGCCCCTGCGCCCGCAGGGCGTCGATGTCGGCTTGATCCACCTCGGCGGCGAGATGGGTGAGCTTGACGGCGAAGTCGCAGAGCGCACGCTCTCGAGGCGAGAGATCCGCCTTGCGGTAGTCGTGCATCGCGTGCTCCGCGAGCTCGTCTTCGGCGCCCTCGGCACGGAGGTCGTCGGCGTGTGCCTGCGTTCAGTAGTGGCAGCTCTGTTCCGCGGAGGTAACGGTCGCGAGGAGCTCGCGCTCGCGGCGCGAGAGGCCCGACTCGCCGAACATGATCTCGTTGTAGAGCTCCATCGACGCCCGGAGGACTCCGGGTCGCAGGCTCATCGCCTTCAGGATGTTGAAGACCTTCCCGGCCCGCTCGACCGCCGCGTCGTACTCCTCCCGGAGCGGGCCTTCCGCGTCAGTCTCGTCGACGAGCTCGATGTAGGGGCGAGGCATGCCTCGCCCTACCGTGTCTGCGGGAACCCGAGGTCGACCTTGCTCGTCGCCGGATCCGGCCAGCGGCTCGTGACAGCTTTCGTCCGCGTGTAGAAGTCGATCCCCTCCCGCCCGTAGATGTGCCGGTCGCCGAAGAGCGAGCTCTTCCAGCCGCCGAACGAGTAGTACGCGACGGGTACGGGAATCGGCACGTTGATCCCGACCATGCCGACGTTCACGTCGAACTGGAACTGGCGCGCGACGCCGCCGTCACGCGTGAAGAGCGCGACGCCGTTCCCGTACGGGTTGTCGTTCACGAGCCGGAGCGCTTCGTCGTAGGTTCCGACGCGCACCACCGAGAGAACCGGTCCGAAGATCTCGTCGCGGTACGCGTCCATCTCGGGCGTGACGTTGTCGAGCAGGGAGACGCCGAGGAAGAAGCCGTCCCCCTCGGGAGCCGTCTCGCGTCCGTCGGCGACGATCGTCGCTCCTTGCGCCGGCCCTGAGTCCAGATAGGACGCGACCTTGTCGCGGTGCTGGCGCGTCACGAGCGGGCCCATCTCGGACGTGGGATCGAAGCCGTCCCCGACCTTGACGGCCGGGAGCCGCTTCTTGATCGCCCCGACGAGCTCGTCGCCGACATCTCCGACGGCGACCAGCACGGAGATCGCCATGCAGCGCTCGCCGGCCGAGCCGTAGCCTGCACTCACTGCGGCATCGGCGGCCATGTCGATGTCGGCGTCGGGCAGCACGATCATGTGGTTCTTCGCGCCGCCGAGCGCCTGCACGCGTTTTCCAGCCTTGGTCCCCGTCTCGTAGACGTAGCGGGCGATCGGGGTCGAGCCGACGAAGCTCACCGC
>JAERMP010000357.1 GCA_016844515.1 Thermoleophilia bacterium
GCAGCGAGCTCAGCACTGGAGAACGTGCCGGAGACCTTCGACGAGACGTGGAGCGAATAGATGCGCTCGTAGGACGCAAGCTCCTCGTAGGCGTCGACGAAGTCCTGTGGCGTCGGCTGCGCCGTCGCCGGTGTCACGGGCGACGTGCGGAGCTTTTCATAGAACTCGCTGGGGCCGAGCTCGACGTAGTCGCGGTACGTGTCGTCGCCGAAACGGACGTACAGCGGAACGAAGCGCATGTTCGGAAAGCGCGCCGGCGCCTCCGGATAGTCGGACGTCGAGTCGAGCACAACGGCGGTGTTCTCCGTGGTCAGGTTCACTCGCGTCTCCTCCCGGCGGCGGCGCGCACAGCGTCCACGAGCGCATCGACTCCCTCGTCTTTCCGGACGAGCGCTGCGCCTGCGCTTGCCGCGGCATCGTACTCGTCCCGGCCAGCCGACGCGCTCAGGAAAACGACCTCGACCCCGGGGCACCGCTCGCGCAGGTCCGCGGCAACCTCAGCGCCGTCGATGTCAGGGAGACGGTAGTCGAGCACGACCACGTCAGGAGCTCGAGGCACGCGGGCATCGCGGCAGCGCCGTCGGCGACCGCGCCCACGACTTCGAGCCCGTCGACCCGTTGCAGTAGAAAGACGAGCGACTCGCGATAGACGTCGTTGTCCTCGACGAGGAGTATTGCGATCGGCGTCTCGAACCCTGTCACTCCGCGACGAACAGGAGCGGGTAATGGGGCTGCCCGCCGTCGTGCACCTCGATATCGATGCCGGGGTGCTCTCGCTCGACAGCCGCCACGAGCCCGTCGAGCGGGGGCGCCCCTTCGCCCGTGAGGATCGCGAGCCAGCTCCGTTCACCCTCCAGAACGCGTGCGATGACGTCCTCCACGACGGTAGTCACATCTGGAGACGCGGCGACAGCAGCTGCAGATCTGGATGCCGTCCAGCTCGACGTCGCGCGAGGCCACAGTGACCTCGCCTGTGGAGATCGAGGCGAGCCCGTCCTGCATGTCCTGCTCGTTCTGCTCCGGCGAATTGGTGGACACGTACCGACCCATCGCCGCGAGCCCCGCCTGCACCGACTGTGACGGCACCACTCGAACCGCCTTCCCGGCGTGCGACGCTGCCTGCTCCGCCGTGAGGATGACGTTGGAGTTGTTCGGAAGCACGATCACCTCTGCCGCCGGCACCGCGTCGATGGCCGCGATGATCTCCGCCGCGGACGGATTCATCGATTGACCGCCCTCGATGACGCGGGTGGCGCCCATGCTCTCGAAGAGTCGGCGGTTCCCGCGCCCGGGACACACGGCGACGAGCCCGGTCTCGAGCGTTGGCAGGGACGTACCGCTGCTCTCGAGCAGCCGATCCTCCCGCTGGGCGGTCTGGTGATGCATGTTCGCGATCTCGACGCCGTCGACCACACCCAGGAGCGTCGCCGCAGTGAGTGCCGCACCGGGATCGTCGGTGTGCACGTGCACCTTGAGCGCCGACTCGTCGCCGACCACGAGCAGCGAGTCTCCCATCCGCTCGAGCGTGCTCTCGAGCGCTGCCTGGTCGAGATCCTCTCCTTCGACCACGAACACCGTGCAGTAGCGGTACTCCGAGAGCTCCAGGTGAATCGCGTCGATGCTGCTGAACGCCTCAGTCTCGACGGGCACCTCGGGAAGCGGTTCGCCCGAGGCTCCGTAGACAAGACCACGTGCGATCTCGACCAGCCCGGCTCCGCCGGCGTCGACGACCCCGGCGTTCCGCAGGACGTCCAGCATCTCGGGCGTGCGAGCAAGGGCGTCCTCGCCTCGCAGGAGCACCTTGGCGAGAAACGCGGGCGCCGGAAGGCGGCGATGCTCCTTTTGCTCCCCTTCCTCGGCCATCTCGCGGATCACCGTAAGCATCGTCCCCTCGACCGGGCGCTTGACCGCTCGATACGCGGCATCGCTGGCCCCTCGGAAGGCACGCCTAAGACGGGGCGAGCTGACATCGCTCGTCTGGCCCAGCACGTCGACGAATCCGCGGACGATCTGCGAGAAGATCACGCCGGAGTTTCCGCGGGCCCCCATGAGGGCGGCGCGGGTGACATCCTTCGCGACGGCCTCACTCGACACCGCGGTCGAGCTCTCGAGCGCCTCGACGATCGACCGCAGGGTGAGGGTCAGGTTCGTGCCGGTGTCGCCGTCGGGAACTGGGTACACGTTCAGGTCGTCGATCCGCCTGCGGTGTGCCTCCAGGTTTTGGAGAGCGCGGCGTGTGAGATGACGGACGGCCTCGAGCTCCATCAGTGGTCGCTCCGGGAAGTCCGGTGCCCATTCGCCGACGAGAACCGATCCGGCCTAGGACGCAGGGAGGCCTTGGAAACTGTGTTGGGGTCAGACTTAAGTCTGACCCCAACTCCTTCTCTCATGTGTGGCCGACCGAGGACGACGGCATGCGATGCGTTCGCAGCCGCGCGAAGAGGTGGCGTATTTCCCGGAGCGACCACTGGGCTTACGCCTCTTCGTAGACGTCCTCGAC
>JAERMP010000193.1 GCA_016844515.1 Thermoleophilia bacterium
CGGATCTCGGCGACGCGAGCGAGGTTGCCTTGCCGCTCGTCGCGCTCGGCCTCCATCCGCAGGTCGTCGATCTGCCGCTTGATCTCGGCGACGCGCTGCAAGCCGTCTTTCTCGCGAGACCAGCGAGCCGCGAGCTCGTCGCGGGCGGACTTCGCCTCCGCGAGCTCGCGCTCGATCGGCGCCCGCGTCTCGTCCGACTCGTTCACCATCGCCGCGAGCTCGATCTCGAGCTGCCGGACACGCCGCTCGGCCTCGTCGAGCTCGACCGGCGAGGAGTCGATCTCCATGCGCAGCCGCGACGCCGCCTCGTCGACGAGGTCGATGGCCTTGTCGGGGAGGAAGCGGTCGGAGACGTAGCGGTCGGACAGAACGGCGGCGGCAACGAGCGCGGAGTCGCGGATCTCGACCCCGTGGTGCGCCTCGTATGGCTCCTTGAGCCCGCGCAGGATCGCGATGGTTTCGGCCACTGTCGGCTGGCCGACGAGCACGGGCTGAAACCTGCGCTCGAGCGCCGCGTCCTTCTCGATGTGCTTGCGGTACTCATCGAGCGTCGTCGCGCCGACCGCGCGGAGCTCGCCTCGAGCCAGCATCGGCTTCAGCAGATTGGCCGCGTCGACCGCGCCTTCCGCAGCCCCCGCGCCGACGATCGTGTGCAGCTCGTCGATGAAGAGGACGATCTCGCCGGCCGCGTTGGAGATCTCGGCGAGCACGGCCTTGAGCCGCTCCTCGAACTCGCCGCGGTACTTCGCGCCGGCGAGCAGCGCCCCGAGATCGAGCGCCCAGACGCGCTTGCCCTTCAGGCCCTCGGGCACGTCGCCGGCGACGATGCGCTGGGCAAGGCCCTCGACGATCGCCGTCTTGCCGACACCCGGCTCGCCGATCAGCACCGGGTTGTTCTTCGTCCGCCGTGAGAGAACCTGGATCACGCGGCGGATCTCCTCGTCGCGGCCGATAACGGGGTCGAGCTTCCCTGCCTCGGCAAGCGACGTCAGATCGCGCCCGTACTTCTCGAGCGCCTGGTAGGAGCCCTCGGGATCCTGAGACGTGACCTTCTGCCCGCCGCGCACGTCCTCGAGGGCTGCGAGGAGCGCATCGCGCGGAACGACCTCGAGCGCGAGCACGAGGTGCTCCACTGACACGAACTCGTCGCCGAGCTCTCGCATCTCGTCGGACGCGCGATCGAGAACGCGGCTGAGTCGAGCGGACGCATGAGGCTGGACGTTTCCGCCCGAAGTGGTCGGCTGCTGCCGGAGCCGCGCCTCAGCCTCGGCGCGGAGCTCGGCAGCCCCGTAGCCCGCGCGATCGACGAGCGTCCGTGGAAGCTCCTGGTCGAGGAGCGCGATCGTGAGGTGATCCGGCGTCAGCTCGGGGTGCCCCATCCGGCGCGCCAGCTCCTGGGCGCCCGCGACCGCCTCCTGCGATTTGAGCGTTAGCTTCTGAAAGTCCATTGCGTCCGTCGAGGGCGAGGCAAGCCTCGCCCCTACGCCCTCCTTGCAGGATGTTGCGAGGTTCGGTAGAGGACGACCTCGCGCTTGTACGAGCGGTGGACCGACGCGATCTCAGCGCGGAGCTCGCGCTCCACTCGTTCCATCCGAGCACGGGCGCGGCTGAGCTCGTCCTGAAGCCGAAGCACATGCTCGACGCCGGCGAGGTTGAGGCCGAGCTCGGTGGTCAGCCGATGGATGAGCTGGAGGCGCTCGACGTCCGCGTCGGAGTACAGGCGCGTGCCACCCGGGGTGCGTCCAGGCCGGACGAGACCCTTGTTCTCGTAGAGCCGAAGCGTCTGGGGATGCATGTCGACGAGCTCGGCAGCGACGGAGATCATGTAGCGCGGGCGGTCGGGCATCAGAGGCGCACCCCCTGCCAGCCACGCTGTCCGGCGATTCCGACGGCCACGAGCGTGATACCGATCGGCACACCGACGATCTGCGGCCAGCCACCGTCGGCAAAGACGAGCTCATAGAGGTTGAAGACGATGAACACCAGCCCCAGCGCAACCGCCATCGGCCACCACTTACGCGCCTGCGCGGTCACGGCGCGAACACCCGCTCGCGAGGATTCTCGCGCGACACCTTCTGGTATCCCTCGAGCGCTTCCCTCTCGGTCTTCGTCAGCTTTTTCGGCACCGTTACCGTTAGGCGTGCGAGCAGATCGCCGCGACCGTTCCCCTTGAGATGAGGCGCGCCGTGGCCCTTGACGCGCAAGAGCTTTCCGCTCTCCGTCCCAGCCGGAACTTTGAGCGAGACCAAGCCTTCCGGGGTCGGGATCTGGACGCTCGCGCCAAGCGCGGCTTCTGCATAGGTCACCGGCACTTCGAGGACGAGGTCGGCGCCGCGCCGCTCGAACAGTGGTGACGGCTCGACGTCGACGACGACGTAGAGGTCGCCCGCGGGACCGCCGTTGCGACCCGCCTCGCCCTTCCCCTTGAGCCTGACCCGCGTGCCGCTCCGGGCTCCTGCCGGGACCTTGACGGCGTACCTCTTCGTGCTTCGCTCACGCCCGGCGCCGCGACAGTGCCGGCACGGCTTCTCGACGATCGAGCCGTTCCCCTGACAACGCGGGCACGGCTGCGAGAACGCGAACAACCCCTGCGCATCGGAGACAACGCCGCGGCCGCCGCACTGAGGACAGACAGTCGGGGACGTTCCCGGCTCGGCGCCCGTGCCGTGGCAGACGGAGCACGCGGTCTCGGCTTTAACCGGGACACGCACCTGAATGCCTGTGAGCGAGTCTTCGAAGGAGATCCTCACGTGAGTCTCGAGGTCGTCCCCTCGAATCGGCTGTCGGCCACCGCCCCGCTGCCGAGCGCCACCGCCGAACATGCCTCCGAGGAGATCGCCGAGATCGCCGAGGTTCACCCCCTCGAAACGGGTCCCGCCCATGTCGGCGCCACCGGGGAAGCCGCGGCCACCTGTCGCGCCGAACGTGTCGTAGGCGCGGCGCTTCTCGGGGTCGGACACGACGTCGTACGCCGACTGCACCTCCTTGAACTGTTCCTCCGCGCGAGCATCGTCCGGGTTGCGATCGGGGTGGTGCTGACGCGCGAGCTTCCGATACGCCTTCTTGATCTCGTCGTCGGAGGCGTTCTTCGCGACGCCGAGCACCTCGTACGGACTGCGGGTCATTCGGCGACGATCACCCGCGCCGGGCGAACGACCTTGTCCCCGAGCCGGTACCCGCGCTGCACGACTTCGAGCACCGAGCCTGGCTCGGCGTCGTCGTCCAGCCGAGCGAGGAGAGCCTCATGGACGTGCGGATCGAAGACCCCGTCGGTCTCGATCTCGACGAGCCCTTCCTTGACGAGCACCTTGCGGAGCGACTGCTCGACGAGCTTCACACCGTCGACGAGCGCAGCCTCTTCGTGCCGTTCTGCCGCCTCGAGCGCCCTTTCCAGGTCGTCGACGATCGGAAGGAGCTCGCGCACGAGGCGCTCATGGGCGTGGGCAACCAGACGCTCCTGGTCGCGCAGCGCCCGCTTGCGGTAGTTCTCGAACTCGGCCGCGAGCCGCTGGAGGTCGGCGAGATACTCGTCCCGTTCGGCCGCAAGCTGGACGAGCGCGTCAACCTCCGGGGTCAGACCCGTGGGGTCTGACCCCTCGAGCTCGTCCGGCTCCGCCTCCGGGGTCTGACCCCTCGGGTCTGACCCCGACTCGTGGTCAGCTTTCGTCTCGCCAATCTGGCTCGGCTCACGCGTCACGACTTCGCAGTCTCTTCCTCGTCGATCACCTCGAAGTCGGCGTCCTCGACGACCTCGTCTTCACCGCCGCTGCCGTTTCCGGACGGCTGCGAGGCCGCCTGCGCAGAGGCCTGGGCGTAGATCGCGTCGGCGAGCGATCGAGATGCCGTCTCGAGCGCCTCGGTCTTCGCCCGGATCTCTGCCACGTCGGAACCGTCGACTACTTGCTTCAGCTCCATGATCCGACCTTCGATCGTGGACGCCTCCGCCTCCTCGACCTTGTCGCGGTGCTCCGCGAGCGTGCGCTCGGTCTGGTATGCGAGTTGCTCCCCCGCGTTGCGCGCGTCGGCGAGCTCGTGCAGCCGGTGAGCCTCCTCGGCGTGGGACTCGGCCTCGGAGATCATCCGCTCGACGTCGTCGCCCGAGAGGCCGGAGCCTCCCTCTATGCGGATCTGCTGCTCGTTGCCAGTGCCCAGGTCCTTGGCCGACACGTTGATGATCCCGTTGGCGTCGATATCGAACGAGACCTCGACCTGCGGCATGCCGCGCATCGCGGGCGGGATCCCGACGAGCTGGAACTTCCCGAGCGTCTTGTTGAACGCAACCATCTCGGACTCGCCCTGACCGACGTGGATCTCGACCGAAGGCTGGTTGTCCTCGGCCGTCGTGAAGGTTTCCGACTTACGAGTCGGGATGGTCGTGTTTCGCTCGATCAGCTTCGTGAAGACGCCGCCTCTGGTCTCGATCCCGAGGGAGAGCGGAGTCACGTCGAGCAGGAGCACGTCCTTGACCTCACCTTTGAGCCCGGCCTGGATCGCAGCGCCGACCGCGACGACTTCGTCCGGGTTCACGCCCTTGTGGGGGTCCTTGCCGATGAGCTCCTTGACCTTCTCCTGCACCGACGGCATGCGGGTCATGCCGCCCACGAGGACGACGTGCTCGATGTCGGCCGCGGTGAGGCCAGCGTCGGCGATCGCCTGCTTCGTCGGCTCGACGGTGCGCTCGAGGAGCGCATGCGTGAGCTCGTCGAGCTTCGCCCGCGTGAGCTGCAGATCGAGATGCTTCGGCCCTTCGGGAGTGGCGGTGACGAAGGGAAGGTTGATCTGCGTCGTCATCGTCGACGACAGCTCGATCTTGGCCTTCTCGGCTGCCTCGTACAGGCGCTGGAGCGCCATCGGATCCTGGCCGAGGTCGATCCCCTGGTCGCGCTTGAACTCGGCGATCATCCAGTCGACGATGGCCTTGTCGAAGTTGTCGCCGCCGAGGTGGTTGTCGCCGTTCGTCGCCTTTACCTCGAAAACCCCTTCGCCGAGATCGAGAACCGATACGTCGAACGTTCCGCCACCGAGATCGAAGACGAGGATGGTCTGCTCGACACCCTCCTTGTCGAGGCCGTACGCGAGCGCAGCTGCGGTGGGCTCGTTGATGATCCGCAGGACATTGAGACCGGCAACCTTGCCGGCGTCCTTGGTCGCCTCGCGCTGCGCGTTGTTGAAGTAGGCGGGAACCGTGACAACGGCGTCGGTGACCGACTCGCCGAGGTACGCCTCCGCGTCGTGCTTGAGCTTCTGCAGGATCATCGCCGAGATCTCCGGCGGCGCGTACTCCTTGCCTTCCACCGTCACGCGCACGTCGTCGTTCGAGCCCTTGACGACCTCGTACGGGACGATCTTCATCTCCTCCGAGACCTCGTCGAACTTGCGGCCCATGAACCGCTTGATCGAGAAGATCGTGTTCTGCGGGTTCGTGACCTGTTGGCGCTTCGCGGGTGCGCCGACGAGCCGCTGGCCGTCACGACCGAAAGCGACAACGGACGGTGTCGTGCGCCCGCCCTCGGCGTTCGGGATGACGGTGGGCTCCGATCCCTCCAGCACAGCCATGCACGAGTTGGTCGTGCCGAGGTCGATGCCGATGGTCTTTGCCATGGTTTCTCCTTCTTTCTTGAGTCTTTACAGGATCGAAAATCTTAGTCGCACCGTAGCAGATCATCGGGGAAGGACAACCAGAGCGACGCCAGAACCTCTCCGCGATGTCTCTTTTCTCCGAGCGTCGGATCGCGAGATTGGAACGTGCCTCGACAACGGGGCGAGTGATCCCATACCTCGCGGGCGTCACGGTCTTGGTAACGGTCGGCGCGGCCCTGTTCGTCGAGGTGTTCTCACCGAAGAGCTTCGACTCGTTCGGAGACGCCCTGTGGTGGGCGGCCCAGACGGTGACGACCGTCGGCTACGGCGACGTCGTGCCTTCCACGGACGGGGGCCGGTTCGTCGCCATCTTCGTGATGGTGTTCGGCCTCGCAGTGGTGTCCCTCGTCACGGCGATCGTCACGTCCGGATTCGTCGCCCGTGCGCAGCGCGCGCGGCGGGACAACGAGCTCGCCGAGCATCCGCCCGTCCACGAGTCGCTCGCGCGGATCGAGGAGCGTCTCGAGCGGATCGAACAGCGCCTGACCGGCTAGCGATAGACGCCGATCAGGATCCCGCC
>JAERMP010000194.1 GCA_016844515.1 Thermoleophilia bacterium
CGCCAATTTCCGATCAAGCATCAGACCGAGAGTGGTAGGGTCGGCCGGTAGAACGGTCGACGGTCGAAGCGAGAGGAGAGCGGGATGCGGTGGTTGGTTGTCACATGTGTCGTCGTAGTTGCACTCGGAGCCGCAGGTTGCGGTGGAAGCGACGAGTCGTCGGGGGACACGGAGACCACGCTCACTGACACGGTCGCGACGGACGAGACGACGACCGACGAGACCACCACAGACGATGACGGAACGACGGGCGAGACCGACCTCTCCGCGTTCACCTCGGAGGACTGCCTCGCATTCATCGGCGCCGCCGCCGCTGTCGGTCAGGCGTTCTCCGGCGCGACCGGCGACATCGACCAATCCGAGTTCTTCGCGGAGTACGCCGATCGAGTGCCGGAAGACATCAAGGCTGATCTCCAGACCATGGCCGATGTAGGTGCGGCTGCCGCTGCCGCCTATGCAAACATCGACGTCGCGCCCGGCGAGACGCCGAGCGCGGAGCAGCTGGCGCAGTACACAGCGGCGCTGGAGGCGATCGACCAGGAGGAGTTCAACGCGGCCTCCGAGCGCGTCGGCGCCTGGACCGAGGAGGTCTGTCCGGGCGGCTGATTACCAGAGGAAGCCCCCGTTCGACCCCGTCACGGCGCAATCGTCGCGCAGCTCGCGTGTACCTCGAGCTTCCAGGTCAGACCCGTCGCGGCGATCTCGAACGCTTCGGCTTCCCATGAGTTGTCGGCGGCCGGCAGACTCTCGGTTACGGTCACCCGGCTCCGGCTGGTCCCTCCGATCTCGATTCCGCCGCCGCCGACTTTTCTTGCCCGCCGAACACGTGGCTCTCATGGTCTTGGGGCTCACGGAATCCGTCGGCGTCTCGGCTGCGATGTCCTCGCGCGCGCTCATTCCAGCAGGCCCCTGAGGCCCTGCCGGGCCGGCAGGCAGCGAGCCGGACCGGAAGTCCGCCTTGAGCAGCGTGCCGTTTTTCACCTTCGCGCTCGTCACGGCGTTCGCCTTGAACTGTGCCGTGCCGACGCTGTTTCGTGGAAGAGCGTTCACTGCGGCAATGCTCGTGCCGCCCAGGGCGAGAAGGAGCGCGACGGAAGCGATGACGGTTGGTGGGGAAGGAAAGGTACGAAGCCGGCGCACTTGGTGCCTCCTTCGTTCGTCGGGTTAGCTTCACCAGCGGGAGGTTCGTCCGAAAGCCCGAATACCTTCCTTACGTGAAGGTCCTCGGAATCGACCCAGGAACGGCTGCGTGCGGGTACGGGATCGTCCACGAAAGCGGCGGGCGCCTCCAGGCGGTGGAGTCCGGTTGCTGGCGGACGTCCGCGCGGGAGCGGCTCGACGTGCGGCTCAAGACGATCTTCGTGGGCGTTCAAGATCTCATTGCGGAGCACGAGCCGGACGCCGTCGCGCTCGAGGAGTCCTACGTGGGTGCCGACGCCCGCATCGCGCTCTCCGTCGGGCAGGCGCGCGGCGCCGTTCTCGTCGCGGCCGCGTCCGCCGGGGTCGACTGCGCCGAGTATGCCCCCGCGCGGGTCAAGCAGACGGTGTGCGGGTACGGACGGGCTGAGAAGGCGCAGATGCAACGGATGGTGAAGATGATCCTCGGTCTCGATGCCGAGCCCCGTTCGTCCCACGAGGCGGATGCGTATGCCGTGGCCATCTGCCACGCGCTCGCTCCGCCGCTGCTCGAGATGGCGAAATGATCTCCCGTCTGCGCGGAGCTCCTGCCGGTCGCACCGTCGACGGGCTCGTCCTCGACGTCGGAGGCGTCGGATACCTCGTGGCGGCGACGCCGAGCGCGCTCCGGCGCGCGGACGGCGTCCCCGAAGTGACGCTCGAGACGTACCTGCACGTGCGCGAAGACGCGCTCCAGCTCTACGGGTTTGCCGATGCCGCTGAGCGGGCGCTCTTCGTCCATCTCCTGGGTGTCGGCGGGATCGGCCCGAAGGTTGCCCTCGCCGTGGTCTCCAGCGCGCCACCCGCTGACTTGCAGCGCGCGATCGCTCTCGGCGATACGGTCCGCTTCCAGGCGATTCCCGGGATCGGAAAGAAGACCGCGGAGCGCATCGTCCTCGAGTTGAAGGACTCGATAGCCGACACCATCGACCCGGGCGTGGAGATCGGAGCGCCGCGTGAGCTCGTCGCGCGCGACGCTCTGGTCGAGCTCGGCTACTCGGTCGTCGAGGCCGAGAGGGCGCTCGCACGCGTCGATCCGGACCTTCCTGCCGAGGAGCGCGTACGCGAAGCGCTGCGTAGAGCAGCGTGACGAACGCTCGCCTTCGGCTCGCGTTCGCCAGCGAAAGGGCGAACGGAAACCATGTTTCCTCCTGCGAAGCCCCCGTCTTCGTGTCACGGTGGGGAACCTCCCGGTTCCCCACACCCCTCCACGCTCACAGGCCGGAGATCGGCCTGTGAGCAGTCAGTTCTTGGCACCGGTACTGCGTGAGGGGGACGAGGAGGTCGAGCAGTCGCTGCGCCCGCGTCGACTCGACGATTTCGTCGGGCAGGAGCGGATCAAGGAGCAGCTCGACATCGCGCTCGAAGCCGCCAAGGGCCGGGGTGACGCTCTCGACCACGTTCTGCTCGTAGGGCCACCAGGCCTCGGCAAGACGACGCTCGCGACGATCATCCGCGAGGAGCTCGGCGTCGGGATTCGCACAGTCGCGGGGCCGGCCCTCGAGCGGAAAGGGGACATGGCCGCGATCCTCACGGGCCTGGAGCCGCGGGATGTCCTGTTCGTGGACGAGATCCACAGAATCAACCGCGCCATCGAGGAGATCCTGTACCCGGCGCTCGAGGACTTCAGGCTCGACATCATCGTCGGCCAAGGTGCGGGCGCCCGCACGCTCACCCTCGACTTGCCGCCCTTCACGCTCGTCGGCGCGACGACCCGCACCGGCTTGCTGACGACGCCGCTGCGCGACCGCTTCGGGATGACCTTCCGGCTCGGTTACTACGAGCAGTCGGAGCTGACAACGATCGTGCGTCGCTCGGCGGGGATTCTCGACGTCGAAATCGACGATGGCGCTGCCGACGAGATCGCGTGCCGGGCTCGTGGCACGCCGCGTGTCGCCAACCGGATCCTTCGGAGAATCCGCGATGTGGCTGAGGTCCGCCATGCCGGCGCCGTCACCCTCGACATCGCGCGCGAGGCGCTCGAGCTGCTCGAAGTCGACGAGGTGGGGCTCGAGCGCACTGATCGAGAGCTGCTCTCGGCCGTCGTGCACAAGTTTGGCGGAGGGCCCGTCGGCCTCTCGACGCTGGCCGTCACGCTCGGAGAGGAGCCGGACACGATCGAGGACGTCTACGAGCCCTACCTCCTACAGCTCGGCTTCCTCCAGCGAACGCCGCGAGGGCGTGTGATCACCGCGCTCGGTCGCGAGCACATCGGCTCGCCCGCTCTCGTCGACGGCCTCTTCTAGCAGGCAATGTCGACGCAGATCTGGACTCCAGGGATGGCAGGCCCGCTCGACGAGCTCGTCGCGCGCATCACGCGAATGGTTGCGACGTTCACCCAGGAGAACGATCTCGAACAGGCCGAGGTCTGCCTCGAGCTCGCCGACGGCTCGCGTCACATGCTCGCGACCACGACCGCCGAGCCCGGCTTCGGGTTCCTCTCGTTCACGCCACACCGCGAGGACGGAGATCCCCCGCAGCGGGTGATCGTCCCTATCGGCGCGGTCCGATCGATCGAGATCTCCGTACCCGATCCCGAGCGCCCCTTCGGCTTCACCGCGTCAGACTGACAGCCGCTGTAGGGGCAAGGCTTGCCTCGCCCTCTGACCGAGCTTCAGCCCCTGTACTGCAGCTCGCGCCAGGATGGAACCGGAGCAAGCTCGAGCAGCGTTCGGCCGCCCTGCGGCTCGGCGTAGCCGAAGTCTCCAGTGTCCTCGAGCCACGACACGTCGAGCAGCCCCTCCTTGACGCGATGGTCGAGCCAGGCGCCTCGAAAGACGAGCTTGCGCATCCAGTACACGAGCGACTCACCGCCGACGAGAGACACGCGCTCCCAATGCCGGACGAGGTATAGCCCGAGCCCACTCCGCGGATCGACGATGCGGCCGTCGGCGACGAGCTCGACGAGATCTGCTGCCTCGTCCTCGTCGAGGTCGTTCGAGCCGATCAGGCCGAGCCGTACTCCTGCGGCCGTGACCCGTTCTCCGAAGTCGTTTGCGCTGAACTCGAACCGATGACCGAGGAACTCGACGACGAAGTCGTCGCCGGAGCGGTAGTTGGCTGCGAGCATCGCGGTCAGGGTATCTAGATGGCTGGTCGTTAATTGCCGGCGACCAAGGGGATGGCTGAGACCAAGGCGGCGCCACCCGGCGCCGTGTCTCAGCCACCGCCTGCGCGACGAGGAATTGCCGAGAAGCCATCTAGGCTTCGTGACGTGAATCAGTGGAGGCTCATCGTCGCGATGACTGTCGCCGTTGTCGCGATCTGGCTCGGCGGCGCCGCCGTCACGAAGTACTCGCT
>JAERMP010000045.1 GCA_016844515.1 Thermoleophilia bacterium
CAGCGGAAGGCCGAAGGCGCGCGCGAGCTCTTTCCGAGTCACGAACGATCCCTGCGTGCTGGTGGAGACGACGAGCGTCCCCGACGGTTCGAGCCACGCTGTCGCGACCTGCGGCTCGATGTACGCCTGATAGACCCACGGCGTCCGGAATGTCCCCGAGGCGACGGTGTCGCTCGCTTCGAGCGCGGCAGCTGCGTCGCCATTCTTGCGGTGAACGCGATCGAGGACGTTCCCGGACAGCTGCTCCTGCTCGGCGTCCGCTTGCCCGTGGTCGACGCCAGCGTGAATCGACTCGAGATCGCCGCCTTCCTCAGTCTCCTCGACCAAGCGCGCCAGCGCTGCACCAGGTCGCATTGCCTCCTCGAGGTCGACGACGGGCGGAAGCGTCTCGAGCTCGACGACAACTGCCTCAGCGCCGTCCTCTGCGGCGGCATCCGTCTCGGCGACCACGATCGCCACCGGCTGGCCGGCGAAGACGACCTCCTCGCGGGCAAGCGGCTCGGCCGTTCGATCGGTGCCGGTCGTTGCCATCGGGAGATCGGCAGCGGCGAGGACCGCTACGACGCCCGGCACGGCGAGCGCATCGTCGCGGTGGATCGCTCGAATCCGTGCGTGTGCCTCCGTGGAAAGGACAAGCCTCGCGTGCAGGAGGCCGTGCACGTACCCGTCCGCGGCGAACCTCGTCGCGCCCGTCACCTTGTCAGGAGCGTCGATCCGTGGGCGCGCCACGCCGATGTGCGCCTCGCTCACTGGTGGTCCCCCCTCGCCCGCTCGGCGGCGCGCTCAACGGCCCGCCGCACGACGACGGCCGCCAGCTCCCGGCGGTACTCGGCGGACGCGAAGCGGTCACCGAAGATCGCTTCCGCCTCGAGAGCCTTCTCGGGATCGTCGTCGGCGAGGAGGAACGGCTGCCCGGCGATTCCGGTCACGGCGACGCGGGAGCTTCCGTCCGGCCCCTCGAGCGCGGCTGCTCCGGCGAGCGCGAACCCGGACGCCGGGTGCTCGACGGACACGTATGCGGAGCCGGAGCCAGGCGCCGGGAGCGGCACGACAACGCGTGTGATGAGCTCCTGCGCGCCGAGCGCAGTGGTGAACGGGCCGAGGAGGAAGTCCGCCAGGCCAACGATGCGCTCGCCCTCCGGCGATCGCACCTGCAACGTCGCCCCGAGCGCGAGGAGGACGGCAGGCATGTCGGATGCGGGATCCGCATGCGCAAGGCTTCCACCGACGGTTCCGCGGTTTCGCACCTGGAGATCGCCGATCCCACGTGCGCACTCCCCGATCGCCGCCAGAGAAGGGCGGCGTAGCTCGGGAGCCTCCAATAGCTCGTCCCAGGTCGCGAGCGAGCCGAGGTGGAGCTCGTCGCCACGGATCTCGACGCCCCGCAGCTCGAGTTGCGAGATGTCCACGACGAGCGACGGCCTGGCGATCCGCAACTTCATCACCGGGATCAGCGACTGGCCGCCGGCGATGACCTTCGAGTCCGGCTCGGCGAGGAGCTCGAATGCGTGCTCGAGAGTCGAGGCGCGCGCGTAGCGGACGGGCGCGGGGATCATCGGGTCGCACTTCCCCGCAGCTCGGCACCGGCCGCACGGATCGACTCGACGACCGACTGGTAGCCGGTGCAACGGCAGAGATTGCCTCGGAGGGCGTGGCGAATCGTCTCGTCGGTCGGGTCGGGATCGCGCGAGAGCAGATCGGCCGCCGTGAGGATCAGCCCCGGCGTGCAGAAGCCGCACTGAAGGCCGTGGTGCTCGACGAATGCGCGCTGGAGCGGATGCAGCTCGCCATCTTGCGCCAGGCTCTCGATCGTCGTGATCTTCGCACCCTCGGCTTGAAGCGCGAGCACGGTGCAGCTTTTGACCGCGCGTCCATCGAGGAGCACGGTGCACGCGCCGCACTGGCTCGTGTCGCAGCCGATATGCGCCCCTGTCAGACCGAGGCCATCGCGAATCGCGTGCACGAGCAGGGTCCGGGGCTCCACGTCGACCGAGCGGCGCTCGCCGTTGACGGCGAGCTGAAGGGTCTCAAGCACTCGCTGGGAGGGCGGCGAGCTTCTCGCGCAGGTACGCGAGGTACGGCTGCGGGTCGATCGTCGGCGAGCCCGTAAGGCGCTCGATGGTCTCCTTGGGCGTCAGCTTGCGGCCGAGCGAGTAGAGGTTGTCGCGCAGCCAGGCGGAGAGTGTCTCGAGGTCGCCGGCCTCCATTCTCGCGTCGAGATCGGGAATCGCCTCGCGCACGGCTGCCCAGATCTGGAGCGAGATCACGTTGCCGAGCGCGTACGTCGGGAAATAGCCGATGCCGCCTTGCGACCAGTGGATGTCCTGGAGGACACCGTGCGCATCGTCCGGCACCTCGACGCCGAGGAAGTCCTGCATGCCCGCGTTCCATGCCTCGGGGAGGTCCGTCGGATCGAGACTGCCCTCGATCAGCTGCTGCTCGAGCTCGAAGCGGAGGATGATGTGCAGGCTGTACGTCGTCTCATCGGCTTCGACGCGTATGAGGCCGGGCTCCGCTCGATTGATCCCCGCGAGGAACGTCTCGAGCTCCACGTCGCCAAGCTGCTCCGGGAACGTCGACTGCAGCGGGTCGTACCAGTAGGCCCAGAACGGCCGGCTGCGCGCGACGAGGTTCTCCCACGTGCGGCTCTGGGATTCGTTCAGCCCGAGTGAGGGTGAGTTCGCGAGCGGAGTTCGCTCGAGCGACGACGCGCGTCGTCAGGCGGACGTCCCGGTTCGAGAACGACGTGCAGAACGGATGGACGGTCGTGTCGAGCCGCCACGCACCGTCGTCGAACCCAACCGTCGCGAGCACCCGCTCGGCAAACGCGCGCTGGAGGTCGGGTGCGTATGGCTCGTCGAGGAACGTCGCGTCGACGCGAGGAGCCTCGCGTACGAGCTCGGTCAGAACAGGGCGGATGGCGGCGAAGACCTCCGCCACCTCGCTCGTCTTCATGAGCGGCTCGAAGTCGTCGAGGAGCGGCGTGTACGGGGAGTCGTCCCACTCGAAGCACTCGACGTAGCGCCGCTTGAGCTCGAGATTCCGCCGGAGCGTCGGGAGGAAGCTCGCGAAGTCGTTCTTCGCCCGTGCCTCGATCCAGACCTGGTTGCCGAGCGCCGCGGCGCGGATCATCTCGGTGCGGAGATCGGTCGGCACACGCCGCTGCTTCTCCCAGTCGCGGCGGGTAACGCGCACGAGGCTCGCGTCGTCCGAGTCGTACTCGAGCGACTCCTCGAGTGGACGCAGGCGCTCGAGCACGGAGCCGACCTCGGCATCCACGAACTTCTCGTGGGCGATGCGACCGAGCGTCGCGAGTGACTCGGCTCGTGCCGGGTGACCGCCCGGCGGCATCGTCACCTTCTGATCCCAGCCCAGCACGCCCATCGCGCGATTGAGATCCGAGATCTCTGCGAGGCGCTCCTTGAGCGTGCGGAGGTCAGCTTCCACGTCTAAGGACTCTAGCGACGGCGGTAGGATCGGCGTCCGATGTCCAACGTCCTGATCGTCGGGGACACCATCCGCACGCCCGAGCTCCGGCACGAGGTGCCGCTCGGCATCCCGGATCCCTTCTTCTACGCGGAGATCGACGATCGCCGCGTCGTCGTCTGTAGCGCGATGGAGGCTGCGCGGGTCGACGGCCTCGGGGCGGGTCTCGAGGTCCACACGACCGAGGAGTACGGCGCGGACGAGCTCCGTCGGAGTGGCCTCGATCCGCATGCGTACGCAACCGAGCTCGCGACTCGGATAGTGCGTGGGCTCGCCGTTGAAGCGGCGACCGTGCCGCGGGACTTCCCTCTCGGCATCGCGGACGCGCTCCGTGCGGGCGGTGTCGAGCTCACCGTCGACCAGAAGCTCTTCGACGATCGCCGGCGGCGCAAGAGTCCGCACGAGCTGGCGGGTATCCGTCGAGCGCAGCGCGCAGCCGAGGCGGGCATGGCTGTAGCGCGCGATCTGCTTCGTCGAGCCGAGCGCTTCAACGGCGGACTCACCGTGGGCGGAGAGACGCTCACGTGCGAGCTCGTGAAGCAGCACGTGCAGTCGGCCTTCCTCGCGAACGGCGCCATTGCGGAGGAGATGATCGTGGCCCACGGCCCGCAGACCGCCGTCGGGCACGAAATGGGCTCCGGGGCGATCGCGGCAGACGACATCGTCCTGCTCGATCTGTTCCCCGTCGACCTCGAGTCGAGCTGCGTCGCGGACATCACACGCACCTTCGTCGTGGGCACCCCTCCGGACGAGGTTCGCGGTTGGTACAGCCTCTGTCGCGAGGCGCTGGATCTCGCGGTAGCCGAGGTCCGCCCCGGCGCGAATGGTGGCGACATCCATCGCCTCGTGTCCGAGTTCTTCGCCGAGCGCGGCTTCCCGACGCTTCTGACCAAGGCGGAAGGGGAGGTGCTCCTCGACGGCTTCTACCACGGTCTCGGCCACGGGGTTGGGCTCGAGGTACACGAGGCCCCGAGCCTCGGGATGATCGGGCAGGAGCTCGTCGCGGGTGACGTGATCACGATCGAGCCGGGCCTCTACCGTCAAGGATTCGGCGGTGTGCGCGTCGAGGATCTTCTGTACGTGACCGAAGACGGGTACGAGCTCCTGACCGATTTCCCTTACGAGATGGAGGTCTCCAGGTGAGCGAGAAGGCGATCGAGACGCTGCTGGCGGAAGAGCGTCGCTATCCGCCGCCTCCCGAGTTCGCGGCGCAGGCGAACGCGCAGGCCGACATCTACGACATTCCCTTCGAGGAGTTCTGGGAGCGGCAAGGGCGGGAGCGCGTCACCTGGTTCGAGCCGTTCACCTCCCTTCTCGAGTGGGAGCTCCCGTACGCGAAGTGGTACGTCGGCGGCAAGATCAATGTCGCCTACAACTGCCTCGACCGCCACGTCGAGGCCGGTCTCGGTGACCGAGTCGCGTACTACTACGAAGGCGAGCCTGTCGGCGAGCGCGCGGCGATCACTTACTCGCAGCTGCTCGAGGAGGTCGTGAAGGCGGCAAACGGCCTGAAGGCGCTCGGCGTGGGGAAGGGCACGCCGGTCGGCATTTACATGGGCATGGGCCCCGGGCTTCCTGTGGCGATGCTCGCCTGCGCTCGTCTGGGCGCGCCGCACAACGTGATCTTCGGCGGCTTCTCGGCCGAGGCGCTCGCCGACCGGCTCAACGACATGCGCTGCGAGATCCTGCTCACTCAGGACGAGAGCTACAGGCGCGGGCAGATCGTCCCGCTGAAGCAAAACGCGGACGAGGCGGTCGAGTCATGTCCGACCGTGAGGAAGGTGGTCGTCGGCCTGCGCACGCGAGCTGAGGTACCGATGGTCGACGGGCGAGACCTGACCTGGAACGAGCTCGTCGAGGGGCAGTCGACAGACATTGCCTCGTGCCCGTGTGAGCCGATGGACTCCGAGGATCTCCTCTATCTCCTCTATACCAGTGGAACCACCGCGAAGCCGAAGGGGATCGCACACACGACCGCGGGGTACCTCGTCGGCGTCTCGACGACCCACAGCGCGATTTTCGACCTGAAGCCCGAGACCGACGTCTTCTGGTGCGCGGCGGACATCGGCTGGGTCACCGGTCACAGCTACATCGTGTACGGGCCTTTGTGCAATGCCGCCACGAGCGTGCTGTACGAAGGTGTTCCCGATTTCCCCGACAAGGACCGCTGGTGGGAAATCGTAGAGCGCTACAAGGTGACGATCCTGTACACGGCACCGACGGCGATCCGCGCGCACATGAAGTGGGGGCCGGAGCACGCCGCGAAGCACGACCTCTCCTCATTGCGCTTGCTCGGCACCGTCGGCGAGCCGATCAACCCCGAGGCGTGGATGTGGTACCGCGAGCACATCGGTCTCGAGCGAACGCCGATCGTGGACACCTGGTGGCAGACGGAGACCGGCATGGTTCTGATCACGCCCTTGCCCGGAGTGACGACGACCAAGCCGGGCTCGGCAACCAAACCGTTCCCGGGCGTCGAGGCCGCCGTCGTGAATGACATGGGCGAGGAGGTCGGCCCCGGCGGGGGCGGCTACCTAGTCCTGAAGCGCCCGTGGCCGGCGATGCTGCGAGGGATCTACGGAGACGACGCGCGCTTCCGCTCGACGTACTGGGAGCGTTTTCCCGGGATGTACTTCGCCGGCGACGGCGCCCGGATCGACGAGGACGGCGACTTCTGGCTCCTCGGCCGCGTCGACGACGTGATGAACGTGTCCGGCCACCGCATCTCGACGATCGAGGTCGAGTCCGCGCTCGTGGATCACCCGAGCGTGGCCGAGGCTGCCGTCTGCGGTCGGAACGACGCGCTGACCGGGCAGGCGATCGTCGCGTTCGTGACCCTGATAGGCGGTGAGGAGGGAACGGTGGAGCGGCTCGAGGAGCTTCGGAACCACGTGGCGGTGAAGATCGGGCCGATCGCGAAGCCGGCGAACATCGTCTTCACTCCCGAGCTGCCGAAGACCCGCTCGGGGAAGATCATGCGCCGCCTATTGCGCGACGTTGCCGAGGACAGGCCGCTCGGCGACACGACCACGCTCGCCGATCCGACGGTCGTGGCGGAAATCGCCGACCGCGCGGTCGCTCAGCCCGCGGAAGACTAGGGCGCTCAGGCGCACGCGTCAGTTCCCACCGAGCCCGAAGGAGCTGTGCACCCCGCATCTCTCTCGGGACCGGGGTTCGTGGTCTGTCAGGCGGCGAGCAGCTTCTCGAAGCGCGCGGGATCGTCGAACGGCCCGACGAGCGCCAGGTACAGGCGCTTGTCCTCGAAGAGGTCACGTGCGACGCGCTGGACGTCCTCGATCGTTACCTCGTCGAGACGGGCGAGGAGCTCGTCCGGCTCTTCGATCTCGCCTTCGAGCACCTCGCGACGGAGCCCGTACTGGATCGTCCCTTGCGGGCTCTCGAGCCGGAGCACGAAGCGGCCTTTCGCGTAGCCCCGAGCCTTCTCGAGTTCGTCTTTCGGCACGGGCTCCGCGGCAATTTTTCGCAGCTCCCCGAGGATGGTCGTGATCGCCTCGTCGACGCGGTCGACGTCGACTCCGGCGCCCGAGTAGAAGGTGCCGGCGTCGGTGTAGCCGGTGTTCCC
Organism: Thermoleophilia bacterium; assembly: GCA_016844515.1. The sequence continues at coordinate 7,070 of JAERMP010000045.1, forward strand.
CGCGTGGACGTAGTACGCGAGCCCTCGCTTCTCGCGCACCTCGGTGAAGAGGCGGGACGACATGCCGCCTCCGAGCACGACCGCTAGGAGCTGCAGCGCATAGCGATTCGGATGACCGATCGGGTACCCCCGCACGCCCAGGATGAGGTGCGCTTGCTCCGAGGCCTTCGTGTGCAGCGCCACTGGCGACGTATCCGGAGGAAGTACGACCGGTACGGACATTCCCGTCGGGGTCGGCTGGATGCCTCCCAGGAGCTCCTCGAGGCGCTCAGAGAGCCCGTCGCCGATCCGGCCGCCAACGCCCACAACGATTCGCTCTGGGCGATACCACGCGTCCAGATACGAGGTGAACGTCTCGCGCGTCGCCGCCTCGACCGTCTCCTTCGTCCCGAGGATGTCCCAGCCGAGCGGCTGGTCGGCGTAAAGCAGTCGGTCGTAGACGTTGCCGACGTATCGCTGCGGCGTGTCGAGGTAGACGTTCATCTCCTCGAGGATCACGCCCTTCTCCTTCTCGATCTCGGCCGGGTCGAAGCGGGAATGGAGCAGCATGTCGGAGAGGACGTCGAGCGCCACGTCGCGCGTCTCCGAACCACATTTGACGTAATAGCCAGTCAGCTCCTTCCCCGTGAAAGCATTGAACTCGCCGCCTATCGCGTCGATCTCCGTCGAGATCGTGCGGGCGGTCGGGCGACGCTCGGTGCCTTTGAAGAACATGTGCTCGGCGAAGTGCGCGATCCCCTTGGACGGCGGGGTCTCGTAGCGCGAGCCGGCTGCGAGCGTGACGAAACACGACACCGACCCGATCTGAGGCATGGGCGCGGTGACGACACGAACGCCGTTCCCGAGGCGCGTCTTCTCGAACACCGGCACGGCGTCGATGGTATAGACAGCGCTCGTGCCCGAACAGCTGACCCGAAAGGCCATCGCCGCACAGCCCGATTGGCTCCGTCAGGTCCCTGACCGGGTCGGAGATCTGCGCTTTCCCGAGGGCGCCGGTGTCCTCTTCACCGGCTGCGGAACCTCCTACCACGCGGCCCTCGCCTGCGGGCCGGCGGCACAGGCGCTGGAGCTCGTACTGGGTAACGCGCCGCCCGCAGACGTGCTCGTCGCGATGAGTCACGAAGGCGAAACGCCTCTCACACACGAGGCCGTCGAGAGGTTCGATGGCGAGACGTGGTTGATCACCGGCACTCCGGACGGTCCGATCGCACGCGCCGTCGATCATGTCGTCGTCGCGACGCCCGAGGTTGAGAAGAGTTACTGCCACACCGTGAGCTACGTGTGTGCTGTTGCTGCCGGCCGGGCTCTTCAGGGCGAGGATGTCACCGGGCTTCCGGACGCGGTCGAGCGCGAGTTGGCGGCCGATGCGCTCGGAGCGTCCGAGCACCAGCGCTTCGTCGTCGCGGGAGCGGGACGCGACGCCGCCACCGTGCTCGAGGCGGTCCTCAAGCTCCGCGAAGGTGCGCACGTCGCCGCGGAGGCGCACCACACCGAGCAGCTCCTCCATGGTCACCTCGCAGCGATCGACGACTCCGTCCGCTGCTTCGTCCTCGAAGGAGAAAGCCGCGCTGCCGAGCGCGCGAGCGACGTGATGAAGGCGCTCGGCGAGCTCGGCTGTGACGCAACGCTCGTGCCTACGAGCCACCCGGTCGTCGACATCGTCCGCTTCCAGCGCCTGACGTGCGATCTCGCGGAAGCGCGCGGGATCGATCCGGACCTGATCCGCTGGGACGAGGATCCCTGGGACCGGGCCCGCAAGTCGTATGCGTGAGTGATGGGGTCAGACCCGTGGGGTCAGACCCCGGCGGGCGAGCGGTCCTCGAGCCTGTAGACGAACCGTAGGGCTTGCCAGCGCTCGTCGATCGAGCACGACTTGTTGTCGACGAGCCCGTGCTCGAGACCGATCTCCTGCACTGTCTCGAAGGTGAGATCACCCGCGATCTTCGCCGCCTTCTTCGGCCAAGCGACCCAGAGCCCGTCCGCGGGGTCGAGTGTCGCCTTCAACGCGTCGAATCGGCGCATGAGGTCTTCGCGGGACGTCGTGAAGAAGACCACGACGCCGGCTCCGGGCTTCGCCCCGAGCTTCTGGGAGAGCGGCGTTCCCGAGTAGTCCTTATCGGGCATGCCACTTCGCGAGGAGGTCCGCCTCGCGCTCGGCGCTGAGCCCGGCGTCGTCGGTCGTCGGTGCCTCCTCGAGCGCGCCACGGACGATGTCGTCGAGCGGGCGGAAACGGAGACCTGCGGCGACTGAGCGGTCAACCACGGCTGCGTTCGCACCCGTTTTCGCTGGACCGGCGAGCCATAGCGGTAGTTCCATCCATTCGCCCACCTCTTGCTCGACGAGAAACGCGTCTGAAACCCACGTGAACTCGCAGTCGCTGCCGGCCACGTCGCGGCAGCTCGCGAGCAACTCGCCCCAGGACACGCCTGGGTTGGTCGCGTTGAACGTTCCGACGGTACCGCTCTCGCAGAGACGGACCATCCAGTCTCCCAGATCCCGAACGTCGATGAACTGCACGTTTCGTTTGGGGGACCCGGGCACGAGCACGTCGCCGCCGCGTGCGGCGCGATGAGGCCAGTACGCGAACCGGCCCGAGGGATCGTGTGGCCCAACGATGAGGCCGGGCCGGATGACGAGGGCGCGGTTGCCAAAGGTCTCGCGCACCGCTTCCTCGCACTGCGCCTTGAGTGCGCCGTAGTTCGAGAAGTCCGGCGTGAGCTGGTCTATCGGGCCGTCTCCGAGGGACTTCAGCGCGTCCTCCTCGTCGAGCGTACGGCTGAAATCCGCGTACACCGAGATGCTGGAGACGAAGCAGTACCGGCCTGAGTCGCTCAGCATTTCGGCCGAGGCGCGAACGACGTGCGGCACGTATCCGCTCGTGTCGATCACTGCGTCCCATCGTCGGCCCTGAAGCGCCGCGATTTCGCCGTCGCGGTCGCCGAGCAGGCGTTCCACCTCGGGATACAGATGCGGATTCGTTCGGCCGCGGTTGAAGAACGTGAGCTCGTGACCGCTTGCAAGCGCAGCTTCCGTAGTGGCGCGGCCCAGAAAGTCGGGCCCGCCGAGGAGCAGCAGCTTCACGCCAGCTCTGCGAGACCTGCGAGGAGCCGGGTGACCTCGTCCTCGGTGTTGTAGTGGACGATCCCCGCCCGCACCGCGCCGTCGTCGAGACCCAGATACCGCATCGTCTCGACGGCGTAGTAGTTCCCGTGCCAGACGGCGATGTCACGCTCGGCCAGAAAGGTCGCGACCTCCTCCGGGCTGCGACCCGGGACGTTGAAGCAGAACGTCGGGACGCGCCCGGCCATCGTCGGGAGGCCGTAGAGCTCGATCCGCTCCGGAAGTCCGGCGAGGAACCGCTCTCCGAGTGCGTGCTCGTGCGCTTGGATCGCGTTCCACCCGAGCGACTCGACGTACTCCACCGCAGTGACGAAGCCGGCGAGCAGCTCGTGCTGGAGCGTTCCGAGCTCGAAGCGGTGACCGACAGGTTGATCGGCGGCTGGCCTGACCTTGTACGCGCGCCATGATTCGAGCAGCTCCCGCTTCCCGAATGCGAGCCCCATGTGCGGGCCGAAGTACTTGTACGGCGAGCAGATGAGGACGTCCACGTCCCAGGCGGTGACGTCGATGGGGCCGTGCGGCGCGTAGTGCACGGCGTCCGCCCAGGCGAGGGCACCGGCCTCGTGCGCGAGGTCGACGATCCGGCGCACGTCCGGAGCAGTTCCTACCGAGTTGGCTGCAACCGGGAACGCGACAACACGCGTTCGCCCGGAGATTTGAGCTGCGAGGTCGTCGTAGTCGAGCTCGAGCTCATCCGTCAGGCCAGCAGTCCGCACCACGATCCCGAGGTCGTGTGCGAGCTCGAGCCAGGGAGACACGTTCGCGTCGTGGTCGAGCGCGGTTACGACGATCTCGTCGCCCTCCCGAAGCGTCCGCGCGAAAGCGCGCGTGAGGAGGAAGTTGAGCGCCGTCATGCTCTGCCCGAAGGCGACCTCTCCACCCGAGCAGCCGAGGAACGATCCCGCGCGTTCATGGGCAAGGTCGACGAGCTCGTCGGTGCGCCGACTCGTCTCGTAGGGCGCTCCGACGTTCGCGTTCGATTCCTTGAGGTAGCCGGCGATCGCCTCGATGACCTCGTCAGGGCACTGAGTGCCACCGGGGCCGTCGAAGAACGCGAGCCGTCGCTGCAGCGCCGAGAAGCGTGCGCGGACGGACGTGATGTCGAGAACTGCCGTGCTCATGCGATCTCCTCGCCGTTGATCATCCAGATGTGCCGGGGACGGGTTTCGAAGGAGTTGCTGACGAAGCAGCCGCGTTCGGCCTTCACGATCAGCTCTCTCACGGCGTCTCGCCCGGGCGGCGGGTCGAGCTCTATCTCCAGTCGAGACTCGATGTCGACGAATGCGTACAGCCCGTCTCCCTCGCGCTTCGTGACCGTGCCGTGCGCCCGTCCCGCGCCGACGGCGTCGAGGCCGGCTCTCCGCGCCGAGTGGTCCATGCTGGCGAGCGTGCACCGGACGAGAGCTGCCAGCACGAGGTGCTCCGGCCACCACTCGTCCTCACGCTGGAGGGCGCCGCCGCCGAGCCCGCTCCGCGCTGTCCGCTCGCGGTCCACGCGGACTTCGAACTCGAGAACTCGCGGTTTGACCACCATGGAAGCAGCCTACCGGGCGCCATCCGAGCCCTGGCCTAGGCTGCGGGCCAGATGGAGCGGCTCCGGACGCTTAGCGAGGCGGAGTGCTACGAGCGCTGCTACGGCTGGCGCTACACCGAGGACACCGTCAAAGTCGTCTACCGCGAATCCGAACCGAGGACCGAGCCGTCGGACGTGGGCGAGCGCCTCCGCATGCTGCTCGAGCTCCGCCTGGACGCGCGCAAAGTCGAAGCGGCCTGAGCGTCCCCGACGTTCTCGCCCCGGGGGTAAACGTCGTCTTCTGCGGGATCAACCCTGGACGCGCGAGCGCTGCCGCCGGCGCGCACTTCGCGAACCCGCGCAACGATTTCTGGCGCTTGCTCCAGACAGCGGGCTTTACGCCCCGCCTCTTCGAACCGCACGAGCAGCACGACCTCCTCGCGCTTGGCATCGGGCTCACGAACGCGGCGCGGAGGACAACCCGCGGCTCGAGCGACCTTCGTGCCAGAGACTTCGAAGGCGCGCGCGAACGCCTCGAGGCCCTGGCAGCGGAGCTCGCTCCTCGCGTTATCGCTTTCATCGGCAAGGCTGCCTATCAGGGCGTCTTCCGTGAGCGTCCAGAGCACGGGCTGCAGCAGCGAACGCTCGGCGAGACCGCGCTCTTCGTGCTTCCTTCGACGTCTCCCGCGAACGCAGCCGTGCCGTGGGAGGAGCGCCTGCGTTGGTTCCGAGCGCTGCAAGACTTCGTCTCGTGACTGGGCTTCGCCTGCGCTTGGCCGCCCGGGTGATCGTCCTAGACGACGACGATCGCGTGCTCTTGGTCAAGTTCGAGTTCTCGGACGGCCGCGTGGTCTGGACGACGGTTGGCGGCGGTCTCGAACCGGGCGAGACCCATGAAGACGCTGCGCGCCGGGAGCTCATGGAGGAAGCCGGGCTCGAGTGGGGCGAGCTCGGCTCTCCGATCTGGACGCGAACCCACATCCTCGAGCTTGGGATTCGTTGGGACGGCCAGACCGAGATCTACTACCTCATCCGCACGCCGGCATTCGAACCGCGACCGCGGCACTCGTGGGCGGAGCTGAACGCCGAGGGGGTGACCGCAATCCGGTGGTGGACGCTCGTCGAGCTGGAGGCGGCGGACGCGAGCTTCGGGCCCAGCCGCCTCCCGCTCCTCCTACGCGAGTTGATCCTGAACGGCCCGCCCGCGGAGCCGATCGACGTCGGCGTCTAGCCGATGCGATCTATGTATCTGTCAATCGCTCCAGCGGTTCGTGATCGGCGTGCGCCGGTCGCGCCCGAACGCCTTCGGTCGCAGCTTCACCCCAGGAGGTGCCTGCCGGCGCTTGTACTCGGCCCGATCGACGAGTCCGACTGCGCGCTCCACGACGTCCGAGTCGAACTCGTCGAGCAGCTCCTCCCGCGAGCGATCCTCTTCGACGTACGCCTCGAGCACCGGGTCGAGCAGGTCGTAGGAGGGGATCGAGTCGGCGTCGCGCTGATCTGCCCGCAGCTCCGCGCTCGGCGAGCGCTCGATGGTGCTCCGCGGGATCAGGTCGCGTCCCGCGCGCTCGTTCAGGTGCTCGGCCAGCCGGAAGACGTCGGTCTTGAAAACGTCCTTGAGCAGCGCGAAGCCGCCGACCATGTCGCCGTACAGCGTCGAGTAGCCGACCGCGAGCTCCGACTTGTTTCCGGTCGATACGACCAGCCAGCCGAACGTGTTCGAGAGCCCCATCAGGACCACGCCCCGGACGCGGGCCTGCAGGTTCTCCGCGGCGAGCCCCGCGAGGCCGCCTTCGATCTCGCCCCGAGGCTCTCCGCGACGCGCCGTGCATCGCTGCGTGTCCCCTCGGACGAGAACCGTGATGGCATCGAGACGCAGTGCACGCGCTCCGGGCCGAGCGCATCCGCACAGAGCGCGGCTGTCGCCGCCGAGTCGATCCCGCCCGAGACACCGACGACTACCTCCGCGAAGCCGTTCTTCTGGACGTAGTCGCGAAGCCCGAGCGTGAGCGCGAGCCGCATCTGCTCGCGCTCCGGCTCGAATGGGACGGTCTCGGCTGGAGTCGAGTCCTCGTGAGCTGCGGGCGGATCAAGCTCAAGAGTGGTGACCTGCGGAACGGTTTTCCGCGAGCGG
>JAERMP010000195.1 GCA_016844515.1 Thermoleophilia bacterium
CACCGGCTGTACAAGCGAGCGCTGGGGATCGAGAGCTTCGGAGCGTCGGGGACGCGACTCCGTGCCGAAGTTGCCGCGACGCTCCTCAACAAGGGCACCGAAGCAGTACCGACCACACCGCCGGCACCCATCTCCGTCGAACAAGGAGGCTGACGTGGAAGGCCTGATGATGGACTACCAGCTGAACGTTCCGGCGATTCTCCGACGCGCCGACGAGCTCTACGGCGACAACGAGATCGCGAGCCGTCTGCCGGACAAGAGCTGGCACCGGTACACCTATGCCGACTTCGTCTCGCGGACGAAGAGGCTGACGCTGGCGCTCCGCGGCCTCGGTCTCGAGGACGGGGACCGCGTCGGGACGTTCATGTGGAACCACTCCCAGCACCTCGAGACGTACATGGGTGCTCCGGTCGGCGGGTTCGTGACGCACACCCTGAACCTCCGCCTCCATCCCGACGACAACACCTACATCGCGACGCACGGCGGCGACCGCGTGATCGTCGTCGACAAGGTGTTGTGGCCGCTCGCCGAGCAGTTCGTCGGCCGCTGCAACTTCGAGCACGTGATCGCCGTCGGCGATGGGCCGACCCCTGACGGCGCGATCGACTACGAGGAGCTCCTCGCCGACGCGGACGAGTCGGCGTTCTCGTACCGCGATCTCCCCGAGAACTCAGCTGCAGCGATGTGCTACACGAGCGGCACAACAGGGCGACCGAAGGGCGTCCTCTACTCACATCGCGCGATCGCGATCCACGCACTCACGGCGATCGGCTGTCTCGGCATATACGCCGACGACGTCTGTCTTCCCGTCGTGCCGATGTTCCACGCGAACGCGTGGTGCTTCCCGTTCTCCTGCACGATGACCGGTGTCAAGCAGGTGTTTCCGGGCCCCCATCTCGACCCGGTGAGCCTGCTCGAGGACTTCGAGCAGGAGAAGGTCACCATCACCGCGGGCGTACCCACGATCTGGATGGGGATCCTCCAGGCCCTCGACGCCAACCCGGGAGGCTGGGACCTCTCGACCATCCGCACGATGACGGTCGGAGGCGCTGCGCCGCCGCGAGCGATGATCGAGGCGTTCCAAGAGCGGCACGGCCTGCACATCACACACGGGTGGGGAATGACCGAGATGAGCCCGATCGGGACGCTTTCGGGCGCTCCCGGCCAGGAGGCCGGCCTCTCGCCGCAGGAGGCGTACGACCGGCGTGCGATGCAGGGACTGCCGATCCCCTTCGTCGAGATCCGCGCTCGCGGGGTAGACGGACTCATTCCCTGGGATGGTTCCACCATGGGCGAGCTCGAGGTGCGCGGACCGTCGATCTCCTCGGCGTACTACGAGTCGGATGAGGGCGCCGATCGGTGGACCGACGACGGCTGGTTCATGACCGGGGACGTCGTCAGCATCCACCCCGACGGCTTCGTCGAGGTGCAGGACCGTGCGAAGGACCTCGTCAAATCAGGGGGTGAGTGGATCTCGACGGTTGCGCTCGAGAACGCGCTCATGGGGCATCCGGCGGTTGCGGAGGCGGCGGTCATCGCGGTCCCGGACGACAAGTGGTCGGAGAGGCCGCTGGCAGTCGTCGTCCTCAGAGAAGGTCAGGCCGCGTCGGATGCCGAGCTCCGCGAGTTCCTCGCCCCGAGCTTCGCCAAGTGGTGGCTGCCCGACCGCTTCGAGTTCGTGGAGGAGATCCCGAAGACAGCGGTCGGCAAGTTCCGCAAGACGACGCTGCGCGAGCAGTTCGCGGCGCAGCCGGCGGAGACGACGTAGTGGCGTTCATCTCGACCGAGCAGGACGGCGCCGTCGCGGTAGTCACGATCGACAATCCGCCGATGAACGCGCTCTCGGCGCCGCTCCTGGAGGAGCTCGAGGCCGAGGTCGAGCGCCTCGACGCCGACGACGCCGTCGGCGCGATCGTGCTCAAGGGTGCGGGCGAGCGCGCATTCGTGGCCGGTGCGGACATCAAGGAGTTCCCGTCGCTTCGGGAGGCCGTAGATGAGGCGCACGAGGGCGGCTCGGCGCGCGGGATCCAGAAGCTCGGCGCTCGGATGGACGCGGCCAGGACGCCGTTCGTCGCCGCGATCCACGGCTTCTGCCTCGGAGGCGGGCTCGAGCTCGCGATGTGCTGCGACATTCGAGTCGCAGCCGAGGGCGCGCAGCTCGGGCAGCCCGAGATCAAGCTCGGGCTCATTCCTGGCGGCGGCGGGACGCAGAGGTTGCCGCGGCTCGTCGGGCTTGGGCGAGCTCAGCTCCTCAACATGACCGGCGAGTTCATCGACGCGGGCACCGCGTACGACTGGGGGCTCGTCGAGAAGGTCGTGCCGCAGGAGGAGCTTCTCGAGGCCGCGCTCACCATCGCGCGGACGATCGCAGCCCGCTCGCCGGTCTCGATCGGAGTGCTCCGCGAGCTGGCGCGGACGACGCGCGACCTTCCGCTCGAGGAGGGGTTGCGCCGTGAGGCGGACGGCTTCCGCCGCTGCCTCGCGAGCGAGGACGGCGCGGAGGGCGTAGCCGCGTTCATCGAGAAGCGCGAGCCCCAATTCACCGGCCGGTGAAAGGGGTCAGACCCCGGAGCATGTCCACTGCAGCCACCGCGGACGCGCAGGTGCAAGTGTTTTCCGAGCTGACGAGTCGCTTTTCGACAGGTCCGGGGTTTGGTGAAAGGGGTCAGACCCCGGAGCCTGTCCACTCCAGCCACCGCCGACGCGCAGGTGCAAGTGTTCTCCGAGCTGACGAGTCGCTTTTCGACAGGTCCGGGGGTCTGACCCCCTCAGAGCGATGAAAGCCGCTGTCCTGAAAAGTGTCGGCGGGCCGGAGCAACTCGTCGTTCAAGAGGTGCTCGAGCCCGAAGCGGGTGAGGGCGCGGCGATCGTCGACGTCCGCGCGGCAGGAATCAACTTTGCCGACGTGCTCATTCGCCTCGGTCGCTACCCGCAGATGCCCGAGCTCCCGACGGTGCTCGGCTCGGAGATCGCCGGGGAGCTCGACGGGAACCGCGTCATGGGGTTCGTCCGCAGTGAGGGCGGCGGCTACGCAGAGCGCGTTGCCGTCGACCGACGCTGGCTCCTCCCGCTCCCGGCAAGCGCGAGCTTCGCAGAAGGAGCCGCGTTCCCGATGGCGTTCCTCACGTCCTGGATCCCACTCACCGAGCTCGTGCGGATCGCGTTCGGCGCGCGCGTCCTGATTACGGCAGCAGCAGGCGCGGTGGGAACCGCTGCGGTGCAGATCGTGCGCGCACTCAACGGGAACCCGATCGCCGCAGTGGGCAGTGTGGAGAAGCTCGAGCTTCCGCGCTCGCTCGGTGCTGTCGAGGCCGTGACGTACGACCGTCTCGGCGAGCTCGAACCCGTCGACGCTGTTTTCGACCTCGTCGGCGGCGATGTCTTCGCGTCGTCGCTCGCGCTCCTGAAGCCGATGGGAACTGCGATCGCGGTCGGGTATGCAGGAGGCCTCTGGCAGGACGTGAGCCCGACCTGGCTCGTGGGCCGCAACATCGGTGTGCACGGTTTCTACCTCGGACGGCTGATCGGACGGAACCCGGAGCTCGTCGAGCGGGCGGGGAAGGACGTCCTCCGGCTCTGGGAGGGCGGCGCCGTCCGACCGATCGTCGGGGCAGAGTTCCCGCTCGAGCAGGCGGGAGACGCGCACCGCCTGATCGAGGAGAGGCAGTCGACGGGAAAGGTCGTGCTCATTCCATGACAGCGTTGGTGACAGGCTCAGCGGGAGGAATCGGCAGCGCGATCGTGGCGAAGCTCCGCGCCGAAGGCTTCGAAGTGAAGGAGCTCGACCTCGTCAGCGGGTTCGACGTCTCCGACCCGGCGGCCTGGGAGCACATCGGCTCGGTCGATCTAGCGTGCCTGAACGCAGGAGTGCTGACAGGCGGCGAGGACATCGCCGCGCTGACCGACGAGCAATACCGCCGCGCGGTGGGAGTGAACGTCGACGGCGTCGTCTTCGGCGTACGACGTCTCGACCGAGTCATGCCCACGGGAAGCACGATCATCGTGACGGCATCGCTCGCCGGGCTCGTCGCCATCCCGGACGATCCGATCTACGGTCTAACGAAACACGCGGTCGTCGGCTTCGTGCGCTCTGTCGCACCGCAGCTCGCCAAGCGGGATATCCGGATTCAGGCCGTCTGCCCCGGCTGGGCCGACACGGCGCTGCCGCGTCCGTAGTTCAAAGAAAACCTCGTCGCGAAGGGATTCCGGCTGCTCCAGGCGTCCGATGTAGCCGACGGCGTCTGGGCCGCGTACGAGAGCGAGGGAACCGGCGAGGCCTGGATAGTCCAGCCGGGCCGCGAGCCGCTCCTCTACGAGTTCAAGGGCGTCCCCGGCCCGCGCTGACGCGATCACGTGCCCGCGCGCTGGGGCCTGCAGATCCCCCTCTCCGCCACCGTCCTCGAGGGCGCGTACGCGCACGAGGGCTCCTCGCCGAGCGGATCGCCGGTGGCGGCGTATGCGCGTGCGCGACAGCC
>JAERMP010000358.1 GCA_016844515.1 Thermoleophilia bacterium
GGCACGGATTCAAAATTGATGTGTCTTGGATACGATTGGTTCATCTGTACTCTTTTCCGGCGAAGGCCGGAATCCGACGTGTAGGGTGGGTGGAGCGGACACTCCTTTCTTCAACCCTCGAATGCCTACTTGGCTCAGGTGTGGCTAGTCCATCGGTCGGAGGTCGGACAGCATCGTCGGCACGAGTTCGGAGACGGTCGGATGAATGTGCATCGCGCGGCGGATCACCGTCCACGGCGCCTTTGCGTACATCACGTCGAGAATCGAGTGGATGACCTCGTCGCCGCCCGTGCCGAGGATCGCGGCGCCCAGGATGGCGCCGGTCTCGGCGTCGACCGCGATCTTCATGAATCCCTGAGTCTCGCCCTTTTCGACCGCGCGTCCGACGCGCGTCATCGGCCGCTTGGCGATGAGCGCCTTGCGCCCGCTCTTGCGAATCTCTCCCTCCGTCATCCCGGCCCGACCGAGCGGCGGATCGACGTACAGCGCGTATGCGGTGATCCGATCGCTCACTCGGCGCGGATCGTTCTCGAGCAAGTTGGCGATCACGATCTCCCCGTCGTTGTACGCAGTGTGCGTGAAAGCCCCCTTGCCGTTGCAATCGCCGAGCGCCCAGATTCCCGGGACGCCCGTGCGGAGCTGGTCGTCGACCACGACGTAGCCCCGCTCGTCGACCGCGACCCCCGCCTTCTCGAGGCCCAGATCGTCGGTATTGGGACGGCGGCCGACGGCGAGCAGCACGTGCGTGCCGTGCACTCGCGGCGCACCGTCGGCACAATCGACGTTGGCGACGATCTCTTCGCCGCGTTTGGCGAAGCTGATGCACTTCGCGTTCGCGCGCACCTCGACGCCCTCGTGCTCGACGATCTCCCGGATCGCGGTCGACACGTCTTCGTCCTCGCGGCCGACGAGCCGCTGCCCCATCTCGATGACCGTGACCTCGGCGCCGAAGCGCCGAAACATCTGACCGAATTCGAGACCGATGTAACTGCCGCCGACGACGATCAGGTGCCTCGGTAGAAAGTCCACCGACATCATCGAGCTGTTGGTGAACCAGTCGATCTCACGAAGCCCCGGCATGTCGGGAACGAGCGCCCGGCCGCCGACGTTGATGAAGATCTTGTCCGCGTGGAGGCGCTCTCCACCGACGTTCACCTCATGCGCGGACTCGAAACGGGCGTGGCCCCGGTAGACGGTGCAGTTCTCCATGTTCCGCAGCCAGTCTTCGAGACCGGTGCGCGACGCCTTCGAGACCGCGTCTTTTCGGGCCATGACCCGCTTCATGTCGACACGCACCGAGCCGACCTCCACGCCATACTCGGCGGCGCGAGCGGCCATGCGCGCCGCGTAAGCGCTCGCCACCATCGTCTTGGTCGGAATGCAGCCGGTATTGACGCACGTTCCGCCGAAGGCGTTGCGCTCGATGACCGCGACTTTCATTCCGGCGCCCGCGAGACGCGAGGTCACGTAGGGACCGGCCTGGCCGGTGCCGATGACGATCGCGTCGTAGGCAGTCACGACGGCAGCTCCTTGCCTGCCTGTTCCGCGACCATGTACGCGGCGTACCACTCCGGCCAGTTCGCATCCGTCCGCCAGATCGTTCGCGGACGCGAAGCTCGTCACCCCGGAGTCGATGCGCCCGGCCAGCCGCGTCGTGACCTCCTGGAACAGCCATCCGTTGCCGTCTGGATCACGGAACGAGGCAAACGAGCGGTAGCTGCCACGCTCGGGATCCGGACCGCTGGTCCGACGCCGCCCAAATAGATAGGGCTCGTCCGTGCCAGCGTACACGCCGTCGCTGTGGAACATCTCGCTCACCTCGACGCCGCGAGCGCGGAGCTCGTCGCGGGCGGCCACGATGTCGGAGACAATCAGGTACAGGCCCTGAGCGGAGCCAGGCGCCGCCGCCGTGACGTTCTTGCCGAAGATGACCGAGCACCCGGAGCCGGGCGGCGTGAACTGGATCACGCGGAAGTCGTCACCGCTGGCGAACTCGGCGTCGAGCCTCCACCCGAGCCTCCCGTAGAATTCCTTCGCGCGGTCGACATCCGAGACGGGGATGACGACGATCTCGAACTTCATGTCGTTGCTGCGGACCTTCGTCGTGCTCATAGCGGCCTCCTGAGTTGTGTCAGCTGTGTGCATCCGAACGATTCGAATGCGATGTACGGACGGAATTAACGGCATTGAGCGCTCTTCGCCCCCGGCCGCCCCGCTCCTTCACCCGAGCGTGCGCAGGCGCTCAATCAGGAGGCGCACGAAGGCGGCCGTGTCGACGTCGACGGCGACACGGGCGTTGGGCTCGCGGCCGCGGCGGCCGCGCCGGTCGACGACCGTGCGCCCGCGCGAAAGCTCCGACGAGCAGTCCACCACGACGTTCAGGTACTCCGTTGTCAGGAGCCCCGGGCGCACGAGCTCGGCCACCGCGACCGCGTCGTGCACCGGGTACCCCTCCGGATACCACGAGTAGCGGCGACTGACGATCGCTCGGTACGTCACGTCGAGGCCGACCATGGTGAGGTCGATCCCGCTCGAGAAGACGCGCTGCGCGGACTCGGGATCGACGTAGATGTTGAACTCGGCGGCCGTGGTGGCGTTGCCCTCGCCGATCGCGCCGCCCATCAGGACCATGCGTCCGATGCGCTCGGCCGCGTCGGGATACCGCGCCAGGAGCAGCGCCACGTTCGTGAGCGGCCCGAGCGGAACGAGCGTCACCGGCTCGTCCGCGGCGAGCAAGACCCGCGCGAGGAGGTCGACCGCGTGCTCGTCCACCGCTCGACCCGTCGCAGGCGGCAACCCGGGGATGTCGCGCCGCACGTCGGCGTCGACCGTGCTCGGCGTCCGTCTGAAGGGGAACTCACGCACGAACGGCCGGTTGGCGCCCGCAGCGACGGGAATCTCGCGGGCCAAGAACTCCACGACCCGCAGCGCGTTCTCCGTCGTCTCGGCCACAGGCTGGTTCCCCTCGACGGTCGTGATCCCGAGCACCTCCACCTCGGGGCTCGCCAGCGCGAGCATGATCGCGATCACGTCGTCGTAGCCGGGGTCGCAGTCGATCAGAACCGGGATCGGCATCAGCGGGCCAGTATCTCTTCCAGCTCGGCAGCGTGCAAGGACTCGGGGCGGCCCGGGCTCCTGCTCCATGACCTGAGGCGCTCGGCGGTGAAGAACCTCGAGCGCGCCGGCATCTCGCGCTCGGTCGCAATGAAGCTCACCGGCCACAAGACGGAGGCCGTGTATCGACGCTACGCGATCGGCGCGTAGTCGATATCAACGCCCTCAGCGCCCTCGCGCCCCTTCCCCGCCCGCTCCTCTCCCCCGGCACAGCGCGGACAACCAGCGTTCCACGCGATGCGTCCCCGGCTCAGGTGGT
>JAERMP010000196.1 GCA_016844515.1 Thermoleophilia bacterium
ATCCCGGCCTCGAGGTCGCGCATCGCGCGGAAAGCTCGGTTGACGTCTCTCGTGAAGATCGAAGACGAAAGTCCGAACGCGATTCCATTCGAGATCCGGATGGCGTCGGCTTCGTCGCGGAAGCGAATGAGCGAGAGGGTCGGCCCGAAGATCTCTTCCTGCGCGATCCGCATTCCCGCCTCGACGTCGCCGAAGATGGTCGGCCGGTAGTAGAACCCCTTCGCGAGGTCGCCTTCGCTCGCGATCTCGCCCCCGGTGAGAAGCGTCGCGCCGTCGTCTCGTCCGACCTGCGTGTACGAGTGGATCTTCTCGAGCGCAGCGCCGTTGATCACGGGGCCGACGTCGGTGTCATCTTCCCAGCCGGGGCCGAGGCGAAGCGCCTCCGCCCTTTCCACGAGCCGCCCCGCGAGCGCGTCGTAGAGGCTCTCGTGGACGATGACGCGGCTGGTCGCGGTGCACCGCTGCCCTGAGGTGCCGAACGCCGACCAGAGGATCCCGTCGAGCGCGAGGTCGAGATCCGCGTCGTCCATGACGATGATCGCGTTCTTGCCGCCGAGCTCGAGATGGATGTGCTTGAGGTGGTCGGCGGCGTGGCGCATCACCGTGACGCCCGTTTCGCGCGAACCAGTGAGCGTGATCACCGGGACGTCCGGGTGCTTGACGAGCCGGTCGCCGACCGTACCGCCTCCGCCGTGGACGATGTTGATGACGCCCTTCGGAACGCCTGCGTCGTCGAGCAGCTCGACGAAGCGCTGCCCGAGTGCGGGCGTGTCGGTCGCCGGCTTGAAGACGACCGTGTTGCCTGCGACGAGCGCGGGCGCGATCTTCCAGGACGGGATCGCGATCGGGAAGTTCCACGGCGTGATCACGCCGACGACGCCGATCGGCATGCGCACGGACATCTGGAACTTGTCGCGGAGCTCGGAGGGCGTCGTCTGGCCGAAGAGTCGCCGGCCCTCGCCGCCCATGTAGTAGCCCATATCGATCGCTTCCTGGACGTCTCCGCCGGCCTCCGCTGAGACCTTCCCCATCTCGTGGGTCATGAGATCGGTGAGCTCGGCTTTGTGCTCGACGAGGAGCTGCGCGAAGCGGAAGAGGATCTCGCCACGCCTCGGCGCCGGAACGAGCCGCCAGTCCTGGAACGCTTCCTTCGCCGCCACCACGGCGCGGTCGACGTCATCGGCGCCTGACTTCGGGAAGGTCCCGATCAGCTCGCCATCGGCTGGGCTCGTGGAGTCGAAGGTATCGCCGGAGGTGGCATCCACCCACTCGCCGCCGATGTAATTCTGGTACGAGCGTGTCTCAGTGATTGCCATGGCCTCAGCCTATCGCCAGACTTCAGCCCCGTGAGCTCGAGCGACGTGGAGCGTATTGCGCGGCTCGACGCCCGTGATCACGAGTACATCGAGAGCCTTCCCGAGTCGAAGCGCACGACCGTTGTCTCGACGATCCTCAGCTACTGGAGAGAGGACAGACTCGGAGAAGGCGATCCCATCCCGCAGCTCGAGCTCTTTCGTTCCGACGATGTGAGCGCCGTTCAGCTGAGTGACCTGCTCGGAGACAAGCCTCTTGTTCTGGTCTTCGGCAGCTACACGTGACCGCCGTTTCGTCGCCGGTCCGGCGATGTGGAAGCGGTGTTCGAGACCTTCCGCGAGCAAGCCTCGACCTACTTCGTCTATATCGCCGAGGCGCACGCGGTCGACCAGTGGCAGACAGACTCGAACGATGAGGCCGGGATTCGCGTCCTCCAACACACGACTCTCGAGGATCGCGTGGCCGAGGCGCTTGCCGGTGCTCAGCGGCTTGGGCTCTCGATGCCGGTACTCGTCGACGGCATGGAGAACGCCGTGAGCGAGGCTTTCGCCGCGTGGCCCGAACGCATCTACGTCATCGGAGCCGACGGCCGGATTGCGTTCAAGGGCGGCCCCGGACCGTGGGAGTTCGACCCCGAAGCCGCGGGACGAGCCTTGGGCGAGATCGTTCGTATGGACTAACGCGCGACGTTCGGGACGACGCGGCCGCTCTCGTCGAGCGCGGCGTTCCAGTTGGTGAACGCAGCCTCGATCTCGGAGATGTCGGCGCCGCGGTCGGCGAGTCGGATCGGCTGACCGGCCTCCGGCAGCACGCGGTACTGGTACCACGTGATCTCCCACGCGAACGTGAGCACGAGCTCGCTATTGACGCCGGAGAGCGGGACGATGGAGACGAGCGGCGCGCCGAGCGCACGTCCCACCCCCTCCACCGTGCGACGGAAGAGGCTCGCGTTGAAGAGATCGGCAGCCTCTACGAGTGCGGCCTCCGAGTCGGAAAGGCGTCGGAGAATAGGCTCGGTCAGGACCGGCTGCGAATCTCCGTTCCCGACGCCCAAAAACTGGGCCCAGCGCGGGCGCTTCTTCCGCGCGTGAGCCGACAGCGCCGGCGAGATCGGCCCACCTTCGCGCGCCCACCCGTAGTCGAGAGCGACGTCCTGGCAGAGCGAGCAGACGTCGGCGAACTCGACTCCGTCCGGCGAGAACCTGACCGCGTACTCCCCTTGCAGCAACGTCCGCTCGCAGACAGCGCACGCGCGGCGGACCGTTGCCTTCGTCACGCGCATGAAGAGGACCCTAGCAGGGATATTTCGTTATCCACAGGCGTGGATAACCCGCGCAGGATGAGCACCGGGGTCTGACCCCGGGCCATGTCCAATCAGGCCTTCGCGGCCTCTCGCTCGCGGCGGGTCTCTTCGATGACCTTCTGCGCAACGTGCGACGGCACGTCCTCGTAGCGGAGGAAGTGCATCGAGTAGTCACCGCGACCGCCGGTCATCGAGGTCAAGGACTGCGCGTACGTGAGGAGCTCCGCCATCGGCACCTCTGCACGGATCGTCGTCATGCCGCTCACCGGCTCCATCCCCTGCAGGCGCCCGCGACGTGAGTTGAGGTCGCCATTCACAGCCCCGACCGCCTCGTCGGGGACCGTCACCTCGAGCTCCATGATCGGCTCGAGCAGCACCGGATCGGCGTTCATGTACGCGTCCTTCCACGCCATCGAGCCGGCGATCTTGAACGCCATCTCCGACGAGTCGACCGTATGGTACGAGCCGTCGACGAGCTCGACCTTCACGCCCTGCACGGGCGCGCCCGCGAGCTCTCCGTGGTGCATCGCCTCCTGGATCCCCTTGTTCACTGCGGGCCTGAAGCTCTGCGGAATGACACCACCGACGATCTTGTCCACGAACTCGTAGCCCTCGTCCGTCGGGGAGACGACGATGTGACAGTCGCCGAACTGCCCGCGGCCGCCCGTCTGCTTCTTGTAGCGGCCGTGCGCGCGCGCCTCCCGGCGAATCGTCTCACGATAGGGAACCCTCGGCTGGTGTAGCTCGATTTCGACGCCGAAACGGCGCTTTGCGCGATCGAGGGCCACCTCGACGTGCATCTGGCTCATGCCCGAGAGGATTTCCTCGCCCGTCTGCTGATCGCGCCGCAGGTGCAGCGTCTGATCCTCCTCCGCGAGGCGCCGGATCGCAGTCGCGACCTTCTCCTCGTCCCCCTTCGCCTTCGGCGTGATCGCGAAGCTCATGACCGGCTCCGGAAACCCGAAGTTGGGAACCTCTATCGCGATCTCCTTGTCGACGAGCAGATCGCCGGTCTGCGCTTCCTTGAGCTTGGCAACGGCCCCGATGTCGCCCTCACCGAAGTCGAGCGCGGGCTTGTGCTCCTTTCCCTGGAGCTCGAGGAGCGAGCCGAGCCGCTCCTTTCCCTTGCCACGCAGGTTCACGAGCGTCGTCTCTGCGGTAAGCCGACCCTTTAGAACGCGGAAGAGGTTGATGCGGCCTGCGAACGGGTCGGCGACCGTCTTGAAGACGAAGAGCGCGGTGGAGGCGCCGTCTACGTCGATCGACGAGCCCTTCTTCGCCGGCGAGGGCACGCCCTCGACGAGGAGGTCGAGGAGCGCGTGCGTGCCGAGGTTCTTCGTCGCCACGCCGCACGCGACCGGGAACACATCGCCGCTCGTCACGGCCGCCTTGAGCGCGGCCGCCACCTCGTGCGCGTCGAGCTCCTGGCCGTCCAGATAGCGCTCCATGAGCCCCTCGTCCGTCTCGACGACGGCGTCGAGGAGCTTCTCGCGATACTCCGCAACGACGTCCGCCAAGTCGTCCGGGATCGGGCCCGGCTCGCCTTCCTTGCCGCCCTCGGGGCTCGTGTACGCGCACATGTGGAGCACGTCCACGATCCCGGTCAGCTCGTGCTCGGTGCCGATGGGGATGTGCACGGCGACGCACTGGGTCGAGAGCTGAGAGCGAAGCTGCTCGAGCGTGCGGAAGAAGTCGGCACGCTCGCGATCGAGCATGTTCACGAAGATGACGCGCGACAGGCCGAGGTCGTCGGCGAGCTTCCAGGCACGCGCGGTACCCACCTCGACGC
>JAERMP010000197.1 GCA_016844515.1 Thermoleophilia bacterium
TCAACATCGCCGGCGATTCGGCCGGAAACGTGCTCAGGATCAAGGCAGGCGATTCGCCACTCAAGCCATGCGGCTCCGGGCAAACGCAGATCCATCTAGGCGGCGGCGACATTACCCGGGTAACCGCCGGCGCAGGCCTCACCGGAGGCGGTACCAACGGAGCCGTGACGCTCAGCGTTGAGCAGGGTTCCGGAAGTGATCTGGATGCGGATACCCTCGACGGCCTGGACTCGACGGCCCTCGCACGCGCCTACTCGCGTGCAACCGAGCCGATTCCGAAGGATGAGAACCCGCGAGTGATGTTCGGTACCGCAGACGGCGTCGAGCTTCACCTTGTCTGCGGCGTGGGAGGAGTGAAGTTCAGGCTCGTGAATCTCACCGGACAGACGATCGAGATGTACCGAGTCGGGCCGAGCGGATCTAGCGGATTCGCTCAACTCGCGAACAACGCGACGGACGAGACAGCCAACATCACTGCCACCGACAACGTCACCTGGCAAGTCACCTCGGATGGCAAGGTGATCACGGTCGTCGTCACAGGCTCGGCCCCAGCGATGGCCACGACCTGCAAGGCGATCGCTCAAGCGTTCGCGTCCGGATCTTGACCCAATAGTCATGACGACGGGGTGGGCCGGACCATGCGGCCTACCCCGTGGCCTGAGAAGTCGGCTTTCCTCGGCCTCAGAGGGCGATTTCTGCCGCGCCGTCACGCATTACGACGAGGCGTGGCACGACGTCGAGGGCGCTTTCGCGGGCGCAGAACGGGATGTCCGCTTCGAGCTCCGGCGCGTTCTCCATCAGGTTGCGCCCGCTCTTCGAGGCGCGGAACGCCTCCTCCGCGTCGTTCCACGTCGTTGTAAGCCGCGCTGCCGCCTCGGCGGCGTCCGTTCGCTCCCCGCCGAGCAGCTGGACGATCCGCCCCGCGACGAACGCGTCGTCGAGCGCGAGCGTGCCCTGCACGCCGGCGCAGACGACGAGAACGTCGTCCCCCGCGTCACGAGCGGTCTCCACGACCGCTGACAGGTTGAGGAGAGACGCGATGAGGACGCGCTCGCACCTCTGTGCGGCGGCCACGACAGCCCTCGTCCCGTTGGTCGTCGAGAGAATCAACGTCCCACCAGTAGGCTCGAGGTACTCACGCGGCGAGTTCCCGAGGTCGAAGCCGGGAATGCGAACCGCCTTCCGCTCTCCGCCGAGGACACCCTCGCCAAGCGCCTCCCGCAGCGCGCGAGCCTCCTCCATCTCAGCGGCGCAGAAGACCCGCTCGTACCCCGACGCGAGCGCCTGGCAGATCGTCGAGGTCGCCCGGATGACGTCGATGACGATCCCGGTCGGGGCCGCGCCGGCCTCGTCCGGTGTGAACACGACATCGACGCGCACGCGGGTACGCTAGCCGCGGTGGACGAGCCCCTCCGCTGCTACCGGCATCCAGAGCGGGAGACATACGTCTCGTGCTCCGACTGCGGCCGCGGGATCTGCCCGGACTGCATGACGTTCGGCCCCGTCGGCATCCGCTGCCCCGAGCACGCGAGTAACACCGGGAAGGCGGCCGCCCGACGTCGCACGGCCCGCCGAGCGAGCCCCTCGCTCTCCATGTCGGGCCCGATCGTCACGTTCGCGCTCATCGGGGTCAACGTCGGCGTATACCTCCTGCAGCTGCTGATGGGCGGCCAGGTCAACGGAACTGGCAACTGGATCTACGAGCACGGCGTGCTGTACGGCCCTGTCGTCGCAGACGGGGAATGGTGGCGCCTCGTCACGGCGATGTTCCTGCACTACGGGATCCTCCACCTCGGGATGAACATGCTCGTTCTCTGGATCATCGGGCCGCCGCTCGAGGAGTACTTCGGCCACGGCCGGTATCTACTGGTCTACGTCGTGTCTGGGCTTGCCGGCTCGGCGGGTGCGCTCATCTGGTCTCCGAATGCGCTTACGGTGGGCGCATCGGGAGCGATCTGGGGGATCATGGGCGCTGCTCTCGTCCTCGAGGCCCGCAAGACCTACGTGTTCGGTGGGCAGGCGATGGGGCTCGTCGTCTTCAACCTCGCGATCACGTTCCTCATCCCGGGGATCTCGATCGGCGGGCACATCGGCGGGCTGATCGGGGGCGGGCTCTGCGCGTTCGCGTTCTCGAGTCTGAGACGGACGCCAGCGCTCGCGACGCTCTCCGTCGCAGCCGTGGGCGCGGTGAGCGTCGCGCTCGCCGTCTCACAGGTACAGATTTAGAACCCGTCGTTACGAAAGTCGTAACCCGTTCTGTGCGTCGTCGGGACTATCGTCGAACGCAGTGAGACACGCTGTCGGCGCGCTTACCGCGTCTCTCCTGCTCGTCGCCGCCGGTTGCGGGGGCGAAGACGAAGGAGAGCGCATACGAGGACAGGCGGCCAGCGAGTCCGCGTACACGTTCCCGCCTGCGCCGGCGGTGACAGGCCAGGCGATCGCCCCCACGGTCGACGTCGCGCTCGACCGCCTGCTGCCGCAAGCGCAAGTCGGCGTGTTCGACCGCGAGCTCCTGGCGACGATCGCCGACTCGCGCGATCCACGGCTGGCTTGGCTCGTGTCCGACCTGCTCCGCTTCTACCAGGGCTCGAGCCTCGAGGAGAACGCGCTCGTGGATGCATTCGAGCAGCTGACGGGGGTCGACGTTCGATCCGACCCTCTCTTCACTAACGGCGCCTGGGGTGTCGTGACCGATCATCTCATCGCCTGGGACGTACCGGCGCCGCCCCGGTATCGCGAGCGGAAGGCCAAGCTGTATGTCGGCTTGGAACCGGGCTGGGCGCCCTTCTTCGCAGACGCAGACTCCGAGATCGACTGGCGACTGGTTGCGTGGGGCGGTGTCCTCATCGACGATCGGAAGCTCGGCGATCGCAACGAGTGCTTTCGGGGGTGCATCCCCGCGCTCGATGATCCCGCGCTGACTCCTGCTGCTGACGGGGACTGGTACCCCGACGATCGGGTCGTGTTCGGCGTCGTCGTCGGCGGCGAGGTCGTGGCGTTTCCGAAGAACATCATGGAAGTCCACGAGATGGTCAACATCACCATCGGCGGGCGCCGTCTCGGGATCCCGTACTGCACGCTCTGTGGCTCCGCGCAGGCATACCTCACCGACGCCGTTTCGCCGGGCGACGCGCCGCTCGTCCTTCGCACCTCGGGCCTGCTCCAGCGCTCGAACAAGCTCATGTACGAGCTCAGCACCCGCTCGGCGATCGACACGTTCACGGGGCGCGCGCTCTCCGGCCCGCTGCAGGACGCCGGGGTAACGCTCGAGCAGATTACCGTCGTTTCCAGTCCGTGGGGCGAGTGGCGGGCGGCTCACCCCGAGACGAAGATCGTGGCTCGAGACGGCGGAATCGGGCGCGTGTACGAGGATGACCCACTGCGTGGACGTGACGACAATGGGCCGATCTTCCCCGTGGGCGACGTCGATTCGCGGCTCCCGGTGCAGACCAAGGTCGTCGGCGTGATCGCGCCGGACGGGAAGCCGGTCGCGTTTGCCGCAGCCGAGGCCGCCAACGCGCTACGCGGAGGGAAGGCGGTGACGCTCGGGGGAGTCGACCTCGTCGCGGACGGCGGCGGCCTCCGTGCCCGCACGGCCGAGGGCGAGGATCTTGCAGCCCACGAGGCCTTCTGGTTCGCGTGGAGCCAGTTCCACCCGGGCACAGAGCTGTGGAGAGGTAGCTGAGGGAGCGGGTCAGCCGCCGATCGCGACCGCGATCACGCCCGCCTCGGCGAGCGCAGCCTGCGCCGCGGCAAGTCGTGCGAGCGGCACGCGGTACGGCGAGCAGGAGACGTAGTCCAGTCCGAGCCGATGGCAGAAAGCGACCGAGCGCGGCTCGCCACCGTGCTCTCCGCAGATGCCGAGCTTGATGTCCGGCTTCACGCTTCTCCCGCGCTCGACGGCGATCCGCATGAGGTCGCCGACGCCTTCCTCGTCCAGCACCTCGAACGGGTTCTGTTCGAGAATGCCGTGCTCGAGGTAGTAGGTGAGGAACTTCCCCTCCGCGTCGTCGCGCGAGAAGCCGAGCGCCGTCTGTGTGAGGTCGTTCGTCCCGAACGAGAAGAAGTCGGCCTCCTCCGCGATCTCGTCGGCCCGGAGGCAGGCCCGCGGGAGCTCGATCATCGTCCCGCAGAGATACGCGACGGACGGCTCCTCGGCGGCGACGCGCTCCGTGAGCTCGCGGAGCCGAGCCAGCTCCTGCTTGAAGCCGACGAGCGGGTGCATGATCTCGACGAGCGGGGCCTCGCCCGTCCGCTCGTGGACAGCCCGCGCAGCCCGCACGATCGCGCGCACCTGCATCTCGTAGATCTCGGGGAACTGGAGCCCCAGGCGGCAGCCGCGGGTTCCGAGCATGGGGTTCGCCTCGTGCAGCTGGCGGATCCGGTCCCGCATCGCCTC
>JAERMP010000046.1 GCA_016844515.1 Thermoleophilia bacterium
CTCGACGTTTCACGCTGTTGAGTTTTCAAAGACCGCGCCGCTTGGCGGCAACAAAAAACCTCTGACTCGCACCAGAGGCCTTCGAGGACGGAACACAAAGGTCGTATCCGCTCGCTCGAAGGGTCTCCAGTCGTCGAGTTACAGGCTTCCTGCACCCTCCTTCCGGAAGGCCGAGAGATGGTAGCACAGCAGATTCACGTGTCAACGAAGCCGTTTCTCGGCAATCGAGGGCTCAGTCGCGGAGCTTGACGAACCGTCGCTTACCGGCCTGCACGAGCGCGCCCGCAAGCGTCGAGCGCGAGATGTCCAGA
This sequence comes from Thermoleophilia bacterium, assembly GCA_016844515.1. Next base: position 312 of record JAERMP010000046.1, read on the forward strand.
TCGGCCACGGGCTCGCCATCTATCTTCACGCCGCCCTGCCCGATCAGTCGGCGGGCGTCACTCGTGGAGAGCCCGAACGCGTCCGCCAGCACCGCGGGTAGATGCACGGGATCGCCCGCAGGAAGCACGATCTCGGGAACGTCCTCGGGCGCCTGGCCCTCGCGCACAACGCGCGTGAAGTGGCCTTCGGCTGCGCGCGCAGCTTCCTCCCCGTGCGATCGAGCCACGATCCACCGAGCGAGATCGAGCTTCGCCTCGAGGGGACCGCCGGCGCGCGGATCGACGTCCGACTGCAGTACGAGCCGGTACCACTCGGGAAGGAGCTCGTCCGAGATCCTCATCGTCCGCCCGAATTGCTCCTCCGGCGCCGCCGTCAGCGGGATGTTGTTGCCGACACTGGAGCTCATCTTCTCGCCGTCCCAGGAGACGAGGAGGGGTGTGGTGAGAACCACCTGCGGCTCGAGCCCATATGCCTGCATCACCTCACGGCCGGCAAGCAGGTTGTAGAGCTGATCCGTCCCACCGAGCTCGATGTCCGCCTCGACTGCGACCGAGTCGTACGCCTGCATCAACGGATAGAGAAGCTCCGAGACGGAGATCGGCTGCCCCGCCGAGTACCGACCGGAGAAGTCGTCCCGCTCGAGCATCTGGGCGACCGTCATCATCCGCGTCAGCCGGATCACATCGGCAAAGCTCAGGCCGGCAAGCCACTCGCTGTTGTAGCGAACCTCGGTCTGCTCGGCGATAACGATCTGGTACGCCTGCTCGACGTACGTCTGCGCGTTCCGCTCGATTTCCTCGTCGGACAGGATCGGACGCTCGGCCGAACGTCCTGACGGATCCCCGATGCGGGTCGTGTAGTCGCCGATGATGAGTACCCCGATGTGCCCCTCGTCCTGGAAAGCCCGCATTCGCTGAAGTGGGATCCCACGTCCGACGTGAATATCGGGAGAGGTGACGTCGATGCCGAGCTTGACGCGGAGCGGTCGACCTAGCGCGAGCTTTGCCTCCAGCGCGCCTGCCGGAAGCACATGGACCGCGTTTCGAGTGAGCTCGGCGCGGCCCACTGCGCTCAGGCCCTCGTCACGTGCGCACGGGTGACCTCGCCAGGGGATCGGCAGCCGAGGAGAGCGAGCGCATTCTCGGTCTCCTCACGGTAGATCTCGAGGACCTGCTGTACACCCTTCGCACCTCCGAAGGCCAGCCCGTACATGGCGGGCCTGCCCACGAGCACCGCCCGTGCGCCCAGCGAGAGCGCCATGACGACGTCGGAGCCGCGGCGAACACCGCCGTCGAGATAGACCTCCGCACGGTCGCCGACCGCCTCGACGATCTCCGGAAGCGCCTCGAGCGACGCGATCGCGCCGTCGAGCTGACGGCCGCCGTGGTTCGAGACGACAACGCCCGACGCGCCGTGCTCGCAGGCCAGGATCGCATCCTCTGCCGTGACGAGGCCCTTCACGATGACAGGGACCTTCCACCGCTCGCAGAGCTCGGTGACGTAGTCCCATTCGAGTCCGGACTCGAGGAGGTCGAGAGAGTGATGGCCCTCCTCCTCACCTCCGCGGTTGCGAGCAGCCACGATCGCGGGAACTTCGTCCTCCGGTGCCTCGAACCCTGTCCGTGCTTCGCGATGCCGAATCCCGTAGACCGGGAGATCGGCGGTCAGCACAAGTGCCGAGAAGCCGGCCTCGAGCGCCTGGGCAATCACGTCGTCGCTGACCTCGCGATCGCGGAACACATAGATCTGCAACCAGCGCGCACCGTCCGGCGCGGCAGCGGCAACCTCGGCGGGCGTCGAGGTCGCAACCGTGGAGAGGCACATGAGCGTCCCGGCGGCGGCGGTGCCACGACCGGTCGCGACCTCGCCCTCCTCGTGCGCGATCTGGTGAAAGGCCATGGGGGCGACGAGCACGGGCATCGAGACCGGCGTGCCGAGCACGGTCGTCTCGGTGGAGACCGAGGAGACGTCGACGAGAACGCGCGGTCGGAGCCGGAACTTCGAGAACGCCTCGCGATTCCAGCGCAGTGTGCGCTCGTCGCCCGCGCCGCCAGCGATGTAGCTCCATGCGTCCGCCGGAACTACGGCCTCCGCCAGCCGCTCGGCGTCGTCGACCGTGAGCAATTGATCCACGGTCGCGGAGCCTAGCGACTCGCCGGCCGCTTATTTCATGACTCCGTAAGGGAGTGGGCCCTACCCTTCGCTCGTGCTCGTCTTGCTCGGGGTCGCGTTCGTCGCCGGTGTGATCACAGCGCTATCTCCGTGCATGCTGCCCGTGTTGCCGCTCATCCTCGCCGGCAGCGCGTCGAGCACGGACCGCAGGCGACCGTACGTGATCATCGCGGGCCTCGTCGTGTCCTTCACCGTGTTCACCCTTACGGGAGGAGCGCTCCTGAGCGCGCTCGGGCTCCCCGAGGATCTCCTTCGCGACCTGGCGATCGCGGCCATGCTGGTGATGGCCGCAAGCCTTCTCTCACGGCGAGTCGCGTGGCTCCTCGAGCGCCCGCTGCTCTTCCTTACGCGACGTCGCCCCTCGACGGACGGAAGCGGCCTCGTGCTTGGCTTCAGCCTCGGCCTCGTCTTCGTTCCCTGTGCAGGGCCCGTGCTGGCCGCGGTCACCGTGCTCGCGGCAAGCGGAGAGATCGGGCTCCGGATCATTCTGGTGACGGGGGCGTATGCCATCGGCGCCGCGATCCCCATGCTGGCGATCGCGATCGGCGGCCAGCGGCTAACCACTGGCGTGGGATTTCTCCGTACCCATGCGGAGTCGACCCGGAAGGTCGCCGGCGTCGTGCTGGGTGTCGGAGCTCTCGCAATCGCGGTTGGCGCCGACCAGAGAATCACGACCGCCCTCCCGGGGTATGGGACGACCTTCCAGGAGAAGATCGAGCGCAACTCGGCCGTACGTCGCGAGCTGCGCGATCTGACAGGCTCCGGCGATGCTCTGGCCGCTGGTACGAGCAGCGCGGCGGGCCCGCGAGCGCCGGAGTTCAAGGACATCAAGCTCTGGCTGAACACGCCGGATGGGAAGCCCCTCTCGATCGCCGGTCTCCGCGGGAAGGTCGTGCTCGTCGACTTCTGGACGTACTCGTGCATCAATTGCCTGCGCACACTTCCCCACCTCAAGGCCTGGGACCGCGCGTACCGCAAGGCGGGGCTCACGATCGTCGGCGTCCACAGCCCAGAGTTTGCGTTCGAGCGCGTACCCGACAATGTCCGCTCGGCCGTGCGTCGCCTTGGTGTTCGCTACCCGGTCGCGCTCGACAACGACTTCGGCACGTGGCGCGCGTACTCGAACGACTACTGGCCGTCCAAGTACCTGATCGACAAGTCGGGGCGCATCCGCTACGAGCACTACGGCGAGGGCGCGTACGGCGAGACGGAAAGCGTCATCCGGCGGCTTCTCGGCGAGAAGGTGAAGGTACGCCGCACGTCCGTTGCCGACGCGACTCCAAGCGACATCACCACGCGCGAGACCTACCTCGGCTACGCCAGGATCGAGAACTTCGCGAGCCGCGGCCCGATCCAGTTCGACACCGAAGCCGACTACCGGTTCCCGAACGGACTTCTCGGCCCGGACCAGATCGCGTACGCAGGGAAGTGGACGGTCGAACCGTCGCGGACCATTGCGGGGCGCGACGCTCGACTCCGGCTCAACTTCCAGGCGAACGACATCTTCCTCGTGCTCGCAGGCTCGGGTCAGGTGGAGGCGCTCGTCGACGGTCGGCCCGTTCGGACGATCCGTGTCTCCGGGGCGCCGCGCCTGTACACGATCGCGCGGTACCCAAAGCTCACACGCGGTCTTCTCGAGCTCCGCTTCGACCCGGGTCTCGAGGGCTACGCATTCACATTCGGCTGATACTTGGCGCAAGACCGGAATCCGCTCGCGCAGATTCCGGTCGCGCAAGAGATCCTGAAGGCGTCCGCTTCGCGGCCGCGGCGGGCTGTTTCACATCAAGCCTTCGTAACGGCGAGGGCCCGGTCGTTGCCGGGCCCTCGCCTCGCCTGCCTGTTCGAAGAGCCTCCGCTTTAGCCCTCCATACCTGCGACCAGCTGACCGCGCAGGGCGCCAGCCGGGTACTTCGCGTTGTGGACGTTCACGTAGTAGGCATTCGGGTTCGTCTCGATCTTCTCGATCGTGGCCTTCGGCGCCTTTGCGCAGCCCGACGCCTTGTACGTCGCGCCAAACGCGATCGTGACCGGGCCGGACGTGCCCTTCCTGCCCTTGTGGATGTGTGCCGCGTTGGGCGCTGCGATTCCCTTGACGCCCTTGAACTTCCAGCACGCGGTTCCCTTGTTGGCGTTGAACGTGACGACGACAAAGCCCGTTCCGTTCGGGTCTCCCTTGACGGGTGTCTCGTTCGAGCCCTTGAGCTTGGCCGAGACGACCGGGCTCATGGCCTGCCCGCCTGCGAGAGCTACCGCCGGCAGCACGAGCCCCGCGATGGCCAGGGCCAGAAACTTGCGCATTTGTCTCCTCTCCTCGATTGCTGCCGGGCGCCGCCCGGCCTGACCCGCATTCGACCGCGAAAACCTTGCGGCCGTGTTAAACCTCGACGTCGCTGCTCAGAACGGATAGGAAGCAAGGCTCCAGGCGGCCGCCGCGTACCAGAGACCAAAGGCCAGGCTCGCGGCCCCGAGCGCCGGCACGAGCGCGGTCGAGGCCGCAGCAACCGGGCGTGTCGACAGCGTGAGCCCGAAGCCAACGGTGACCACGGTCATCGACACCGCCGTGAAAAGCGCGAGCAGAAGCAGTGACGCCACAGCGATCGTCTCGGACGGGATTGTGGCGAGCAGCAACACGCCGACTCCCGCGCTTCCGCCCATGCCGTGGACGAGCCCCACACCGAAGGCCCCGAACGGCGTGCGCACCGCGTGCCGGTGCTCGCGTTCGGGGTGTGGGTGGGCGTGGAGATCGAAGTAGCCGTGGCGCCAACGAACGAGCAGGCGCAACCCGAGGAAGACGATGAGCGCAGCGACAGCCGTCTCCGCACCCTGCTGGACGCGCTCGGGCAGGAACCGCTCCGCGAGGAGGATCGGAATCCCGAAGACGACCAGCGTGATTGCGTGGCCGAGACCCCACCAGGCGCCGAGCCGAGCTGCTGACCTTGCCGCGTGCTCACGTCCAGACGCGATGAGAGTGGTCATCGCGGCAATGTGGTCGGGATCGGTCGCGTGGCGTAGCCCCAAGAGGATCGCGACGAGGAGGACGACACCGACGGACGCACTCTCGGAGAGCCCCGCGACCCAGTCGTCGAGCCCGAACATGTCCCTTGTTCGACCGCGAAACCCGAACGGTTCGGTCAGAGAACGCCGGGCAGCGCCCGAAGCGTCATCGCGACGCCGAGGCCGAGGACGACGACGGCGCTCACCGCGGGCAGCGCGCGCACGAGACCACCGTCGAGGGAGATACGACTGAAAGTCCTGCGGGCGAGCACGGCTATGAGGCCGATCGACGTGACTGCGACCGCGAGCCCCACGCTGAAGGCGAGGATGAGGACAAGGCCGTAGCCGACCCGCTGCAGCGAGATCGCCGCAAGCAGGACGACCAGTGCGGTCGGGCACGGGATGATGCCGGCGGAGATCCCGATTCCGAGCAGGCCGCCACGACCTGCGGCGCCGTGATGATGGTGACCGTCGTCGTGGTCGTGCCCGTGGTCGTGGTCGTGCCCGTGGTCGTGATCATGGCCGTGACCGAGTGGATCGCCTCGTCGCCAGACGCGGACCCGCCAGCGAAGGATCGTCAGGCCGACGCCGACGACGAGTAGCGCGGAGACGAGGTTGAGCCAGGGGTAGAGCTGCTCGGGGACGATGAAGGCCGAGAGCAGCAGGGTGATCCCGCCGAGCGCGAAGACGCCGGACGTGTGCGTGACGGTGACGATCAAGCCGAGCATGAGCGCGTCTCGGGGACGGCCGCGCGTGCCCACCAGGTAGCCGGCGACGATCGCCTTGCCGTGACCGGGGCTGAAGGCGTGCGCCGCGCCCCAGAAGAGCGCGATCACCAGCGAGAGGAGCACAAAGCCGAGCCCGAGGTCTCGCTCGGCGATGAGGCTCGCGAAGCCTCCGTCCGTCGGCGTGCGGACTGCCACGCGCTGTGCGAGCGTGTTACGCGAGGCGAGTCGCGGAACGGGCCCTGCGCTCGTTCCCGGCTCGAAGCTCGCCGTCGCGGCGGTCACGTCAGGAGGGCTCTCGAGCAGGTTCTTCGGGTACGCAAGCAGCTCGCCGCTGATGCTCTCGGCCGGTGCCGAGGACAGCGTCACGATCGCGTCACCGGCGGGCGCAACCACCACCTCTTTCCAGCCGATCCGGCCAGGGAAGGTCGAGTCCCGGTAGGAGAGCGAGCGCGGGGCGTCGCCGCGCTCGATTTGGCCTGAGCGAAGGAGGACCTGCAGGCGCAGCGTCTTCAGCCCGCCCACGCCAGCTGGGAAGGCGATCGCATGCTCGATCGGAGTGAGCAACAGCCTCTCGCCGTCCACCACGAGCTGGAGCTCGCGCGCGATCCTGCGCGCCGTCGCGTTCGCGTATTCCTCGGGCGAGTCCATCGTCTGGCGCTCGCGGAAGGTCGGGATCTCCGCCATGTCGAGGACGTAGAGAACGTAAACGCGATCGCCCGACGGCTGGACGCGGCTGTAGTGGTTGATCGTGAAGTTCCCGAGCGGATGCGCATTCGCGACTGCTGGCGCCACAACCGCTGCGACGATCGCCAGTCCGACGATGAGACGTCTCACGACGCGAGCCTTCCGGCGAGCGGGGCCCAGCGGAGCGAGAAGGTCGGGTTCGCGACAAGCGCGCGCGCGAACCACGGGCGCGCGGCGGCATCACCGCGGAGGCAGCGCTCGATCATGCCGCGATGGAAGAGGAAGAGACCGTCCTTCATCCCGAGGGCGAGAGCACGACGCGACCAGCCGAGCGCTTCGGCGCAGCGCCCGGTCCGGGCGAGGCCCCAGGCGACGGCATCTGCCGCCGCCACGCCGGGAGCCGCGGCGTACGCCGCTCGCGCACGGGCGAGAGCGGCCTGCGTCCTGGTCCCGTGGTCGATGTCGAAGAGAGCGGTCTGGAGCTCCGTCCGCACACCGTTCGCGGCGAGAACCCGCTCGAGGGTCGAGACGACGGAGTACGCTCGCCGGGCGGCTTCGGGCCGGTCGGCCCGCGCGAGCGCGTCCCCCAAGAGGATCGCGTACTCCGGGAGCGGAAGCCGATCGACGACCTGCCGGAGCTCACTCGCCGCCCCTGCGAAGTCGCCTCGGGCGGCGGCGACGCGGGCCTGACCGGCGCGGGCGTGGACGTAGCCGGGCGAGAGCCGAAGCGCACGCCGGAACGCGTCCTCGGCGTCTCCGAGGCGGTTCGCGGCGACGAGCAGCGTGCCGTAGCGCGTGAGCGCCCACGCCTCCTGCTCTGGGATCGCGGAGCCGGCCTCGAGCGCCAACTCCATGGCGTCGAGCGCAGCGGCGGGACGCCCGAGGAGCTGCCGCGCCGTCGCAATGCGGGCGTAGGCCGCGACGCTAGGGCCCATTCCGGCAAGGCGGTCGTACGTGCGGAAAGCAGCCGGGTAGCGGCCCGCGGCGATCAGAGCATCGCCTAGAGCGCCACGCGCGATGGCGTTGTCCGGATCGAGCGCCAGCGCCCGGCGCGCAATCGGGATCGCCGTCCGAAAGCGATGCTGCGTAACGGCGAGCTGTGCGAGCCCGGATACTGCGAGAGGCTCGTCTCGGCGCGCGGCGACCGCACGCGACAAGGCTTCGTTCGCCCGCGTAAGCCAGGAAGCATCGGCCGTCTCACGATACAGCTGCTGGTAACCGAGGCCAAGGAGCGCAAGTGCGCGCGCATCGTCTGGCTGACCAGCGACAGTGCCTTCAAGCCGGCTGACGACGGCGGTGCTCGATCCCGCCGAGAACTGCGCCACGAGTTCCGTGAGATCTTCCCGGTCAATGGCGCGAGCCGTCGCGTCGCTGCCGCGAAAACCGCCTCCGAGCACAACTGCCAAGGCGCCGACAAGCGCGGCGAGTCCGAATGCGATGCGGCGCCTCACGCACGTTGTTCGCGCACGCGCTTCGGGCGGTTCGGACCACGACGAAGGCGGCCCGAAGGCCGCCTTCGTCGGTACTCCTACTCAGCTAGTGAGGCGTCGACAGGTACGGGAACGAGGCGCGGAACGCGCGATCGTTCTTCGAGACGCAGTCGGTCTTGACCGTGCTCTCCGTGATCAAGCCGAGCTCGGCGTCGATCACGTCGTCGGCGAGCTTGCGGCCGTTGAGGAAGCCGTCGGACTTCGCCGTGTCGAACGTGAGGATGTCGGGCAGGAGCACATCGGCAAGACCCGAGATCTGCTTCGCGTCGTCCGACTTGTCGTCGCCTGCGCCGTCGTTCAGCGAGAACAGCACCTGCAGCGAGTCCACGACTTCAGCGCGCCAGAGCGCCTGGTCGTTCTTCGGCTGCGTGGCGTTGAACTTGTTCTTCCCGGACGTCTCGGTCTTTTCGAACGGGTTCTGCGGAATGAACACCGTGTTGATCGCCGGCCGCCCCATGCGGTCGACCTGCTTCGAGCCTGCCTTCGTCGCGGCCCACACGCCTATCTGCGACGAGCCGGAGCGCGTCAGCAGCGAAGCGGGGAGCTCGATGACGATCGAGGACACGTTCTTCCCGGCGAAGAAGTCCGCCCGCGGCGACTTGCAGCCGAGGAACGACTTACCCGTCTCCTTCGAGAGGATGTTGATGAACCCGTCCAGGTCGAAGAAGAACGGGTCGTCGCGGAGCCCAGCGTAGGCCTTGACCGGGCCGGCGCGGTTGATCTTCATGGCTTTGCCAGCACTCGTCGTCCCACTGACGAGAACCTTGCCGTTCCGCGTCACGGTCATCGCCTGGACACCGGCCTTGTTCGGCTTTCCGAACGAGATGGCGAGGTCGACATCGGAAACGGCATCGCCGTTGTTGTCGACCCGGAGCCAGTAGCTCGCGGCCTTAGTCTTCGAGACGGTCGGGACGCCGCTCGCGAAGACGGGGCTCTTGCCTGGCGCCGTCAGCCCGTTCACGTTCAGCGCGAGCACGGTGTTCCCGTTGCGGGCACGCCACGCGTAGATGTCCGTGAGGTCGAGCTGGAAGTTGCCGCCGGGCGGGGTGAGGCCCGGGGCGTCGACGTGGTCGGCGGCCGCGGACGAACTCGGGCCTCCTGTGACCACTGCGGCGAGAACAGCGGCGGCAAGAGCCGTAGCTGCCAGCGCCGCGAGGATCGCACGTTTCATGCGTCACTCCTTCGGTCGTTGACGTCGCGTATTCGCTCCCGCCGTGCTTACGGTTCGACCGCCGCCCGCTTGAACCGAAACGTCACATCTCGCGAAGCACAGCCATGGAGGCTGTCGCGTCCACCGTGTTAGCGTTGCCCGGGTCTCCGGATCGCTTCGCGATGCGAAAGCAGCACACCCATCTCTCCGACGAGGCCCTGGTGGCGCTCGTCGCCCGGGGCGACGAGGACGCGCTGGCCGAGCTCTACGACCGCGTAGGACGCGTCGCGTTCGGGCTTGCCTTTCGTGTTCTGCGCGACGAACGGCACGCCGAGGATGCGGTGCAGGAAGCGTTCCTCGCCGTGTGGCGCACGGCGGCGTCGTTCAGAGCCGAGCGCGCCAAGGCGAGCACGTGGATTCTTACGCTCGTCCACCGGCGCGCGGTCGATCTCGTACGCCGTGAGGAGCGCCGTCGCGCCGAACCGCTCCCCGACGAGCCGGGCGTCGCAGGGGAAGCCCAAGGCACCGAGGAAGCCGCGTGGCTCCGCTTCGAGCGCGAGCGCGTGCAGTCGGCACTCAAGCAGCTCCCCGACGTGCAGCGTGAAGCGATCGAGCTCGCGTACTACGGGGGCTTCTCGCAATCGGAGCTCGCGGAGAGACTCGGCGTACCGCTGGGTACGATCAAGAGCAGGATGTTCGCGGGCCTTGCGCGCCTGCGCGAACTTCTCGACGACTCCACACAGGAAGGGTCATGGAGACCGGAATTCACGAGCTGACCGCCGGCTACGCGCTCGATGCGCTCGACGCCGACGAGCGTCGTGCGTACGAGGACCACCTCCCTGGCTGTGAGCGTTGCCAGGTAGAGCTCGCGGCCTTCTGGGAGACGACCGAAGCGCTCGCAGTCGCCGCGTCGGGACCCGAGCCGAGCGCTGACCTTCGCAAGCGCATCCTCACTGACGTGCGGGCGGAACCTCAGGTCGTCGTCCCGTTCGAGCCACGCAGGCGGCGCACGGTTCCCGTGCTCGCGGCGGCGGCGGCCATCGCGGCAGTCGTTGCACTCGGGATCGGCCTCTGGGCATCGGATCTGTCCAGCCAGCTCGACGATACGCGTGCCGCTCTCGATCGAGAGCGCGCGGCGGCGGAAGTTCTCGTCGACCCCGAGGCACGCACCGTGTCCCTGCAGGCCGGCGACGGCCAGCTCGTCGTCAATCCCGAGGGACAGGCGGTACTAGTGCTGCGCGGCCTCGAGCCCGCACCGTCCGGCAAGACGTACGAGA
>JAERMP010000047.1 GCA_016844515.1 Thermoleophilia bacterium
CGCACCGGGCCGAAGGTCGAAGTGCTCGGAGATGAGCTGTTCGATGGTCGCGAGCGGCAAGGTCTCCGTTCCGAAGCACTCGACGTTGACGCTCATGGGGTGGGCGACGCCGATCGCGTACGCGACCTGCAGCTGGCAGCGGTCGGCCAGGCCGGCAGCGACGACGTTCTTGGCGACATAGCGCGCCGCATACGCGGCTGAGCGATCGACCTTGGTGGGATCCTTGCCCGAGAACGCGCCACCACCATGGGGGGCCGCCCCGCCGTAGGTGTCGACCACGATCTTGCGCCCGGTCAGCCCGGTGTCGCCCATTGGGCCACCGATGACGAACTTCCCGGTCGGGTTCACATAGAGAAAGTCCTTCTCGCCCAGCCGATGCGGATCGAAAAGCTCGCGGAAGTCCGCGTGAAGGATCGGCTCGACGACGTGCTCGAGCAGGTCTGGTCTCAGTAGAGTCTCGACGTCGAGGCCGTCACGATGTTGCGTCGAGATCAGAACCCGCTCGATCTCGACCGGGCGCTGGATCCCGTGCTCGTCCACTTCGTAGCGCACCGTCACCTGCGACTTGCCGTCAGGCCTGAGATAGGGGAGAACGTTCGCCTTGCGCACCTCGGCCAGACGCTTCGTGAGCCGGTGCGCGATCAGGATCGGGAGCGGCATGAGCTCGCTCGTCTCGCGCGTCGCGTAGCCGAACATCATCCCTTGGTCGCCAGCGCCGAGAAGGTCGATGGGATCGGTGTCTCCGTGCTGCGCCTCGTACGACTCGTCGACGCCCTGGGCGATATCAGCCGACTGCTCGTCGATCGCGACGACGACACCGCACGTCTCGAAGTCGAATCCGTACTTCGCGCGTGTGTAGCCGATCTCGGCGATCCGCTCGCGTACGACGGCGCGGATGTCGACGTAGGTGTCCGTCGTGATCTCGCCGGCGACGACGACGAGGCCCGTCGTGATGAGGGTCTCGCAGGCGACCCGTCCGTACGGGTCGTCTGTGAGAACCGCGTCGAGAACGGAGTCCGAGATCTGATCCGCGATCTTGTCCGGATGACCCTCGGTGACCGACTCGGAGGTGAAAGAGAACGTGCGGACGACCATAGGCCAAGGCTACAGGCTTGCGGGGTCAGACCCCGTGTTGGTGGGCTGCTCCGCAGCCCCGCTTCCCTACTCGGCGGTCGGGTCGCGGCGCATGAGTTGGGCGAGGAGCTCCGTCAGCGGGACTCCCTCCAGAACGGCGCACACGCCTTCCGTGATCGGAAGCTCGATGCCGAGTCGGCGCGAGAGGTCGCGAAGCACCGGAGCCGTCGTGAGGCCCTCGACCACCATCCCGATCTCCGCCGCCGCCTCGGCAGGAGAGGAGCCCTGCGCAATGAGCTCACCCGCGCGGCGATTGCGTCCCGAAGGTGCCCAGCACGTGACGATCAGGTCTCCCATCCCGGCCAGCCCGGCGAACGTGTCCGGGCGCGCGCCCGCCACCTCGGCGAGCCGCCGCATCTCAGCCAAGCCGCGGGAGACGAGGGCAGCTTTGCCGTTGTCCCCGAGACCGAGCCCGTCCGCGCCACCAGCGGCGAGCGCAATCACGTTCTTGGCTGCCGCGCACAGCTCGACGCCGGTGACGTCCTCGTTGACGTAGACGCGAAAGGTTGTCGAGTGGACGGCGAGCTGCAGGCGAACGCCGAGCGCGAGGTCGTCGCTCGCGATCACGGCGGCGGCCGGAAGTCCGCGCACGATCTCGTCGGCGATGTTGGGGCCCGAGAGGACTGCGACCGGGCGGCCGCGCACCAGTGTCGATAGGCGCGCGCCCGTCGCAGGATCGAGTCCTTTGGTGAGGCTCAGAACGGGTGCGTTTCCAGGCAAGCTCTCGACGACCTCGCCGAACACGCGGCTCGGCACGGCGACGACCACCACGTCGGTGTACGCGACAGGCGCATCGGCAATCGTCGTCGTCGTGATGTCGCGAAGATCGGCGAGCTGCGCATACCGCGGGTTGCGCCCGGTCTCGACCATCGCCGCGACCTGTTCCGGGTCGCGCGCCGCGAGCGTCACGTCATGGCCGTTGTCGCGCAGGAGGCAGGCGAACGCCGTTCCCCACGAACCGGCACCGACGACGACAGCCCTCATTCCGACGTGACGAAATCGATCGAGACAGGCACGCCTTCGAGCTTGAACCGTGCACGCAGCTCGTTCTCGACCCAGTAGCCGTAGTCGCGCGTAACCAGCGAGCGATCGTTTACGAAGAAGCGGAACCGGGGCGGTCGCGAGGTCACCTGCGTTCCGTAGAGCAGGTTGAGCCTGCGGCCCCGACGGCCAGGTGGCTGGCGCGCCTCCCGAAGCTCTTGCAGTGCGCGGTTGAGCTCGGCGGTCGTGATTCTTCCGGCGTAGCGGACGAAGAGCTGTTCGATCAGGTCGAGGAGCCGCTCGAGGCCACGTCCGGTTTGGGCCGACACGGCGATGATCGGCGGCCTCTGCCGCAGTCGCGTCGCGATCTTGGGTCGCACGTCCTCGATCCGGACTTCCGTGACATCCCACTTCGACAGCACCACGATCGTCGCGCACTGCGCCTTGCGGGCCACGTTCGCAACAGCCAGATCCTGGTCCACGACTCCCTGGTTCGCATCGACGAGGACGAGCGCGATGTCGGCTCGCTCGGCTGCCTCGAGAGCGCGGAGCTCGGAGTAGTACTCGATCCCCTGGCGCTGCTTACGCTTCCGGCGAAGACCGGCCGTGTCCACGAGGACGAAAGTCGTCTCGTCACGGCGAAGCACCGTGTCGATCGCGTCTCGCGTGGTCCCCGGGACATCGGAGACGATTACCCGCTCGCGGCCGAGGAGCGCGTTCAGGAGCGACGACTTGCCGACGTTCGGGCGCCCGAGGATCGCAACCTTGATCGCCTCTTCGCCCACCGGGTGCTCGGCTCGCCCGGGAAGCCGCCCGACGATCTCGTCGAGCAGGTCCCCCGTTCCGTGGCCATGGATAGCCGAGATCGGAATCGGATCGCCGAGGCCTAGCCGGTGGAACTCCAGGGCTTCGAGGTCCCGTCGAGGGTCGTCGAGCTTGTTCGCGAGCACGAGCACGGGGCGCCGTGAAGAACGCAGGATCTCCGCGAGCTCTTCATCCCCCGGCGTCACCCCGACCTGCGCGTCGACGACCATGAGGACGAGGTCCGCCTCCGCGACCGCCTGGCGCGCCTGCGCCGCGACCTGCGGCCCGAACGGACCGGTGTCAGCGCGATCCACGCCTCCCGTGTCGATCAGCCTGAAGTGCGTGCCGGACCAGTCGCACAAGAGCTCCTTGCGGTCGCGCGTGACTCCCGGTGTCTCGTGGACGACGGCCGTGCGGGTGGCGGTGAGCCGGTTGATGAGCGTCGATTTGCCGACGTTCGGGAAGCCCACGATTGCCACCGTGCCGGCGATCTCGATCTCGGCTGGGTCGACGTCCGTCATGAAGGCGGCGTCGCGTGGCGAGGCCGACCGAGCTCGTGGATACCGACGAGCCACTCCCAGAGGCGGCGGATCTCGCGCTCGATCTCGACCGAGGCTTCCTTGTACCCCTTCCCGCCCTTCGGCAGCCCCTCGAAGCTCATGGGCTGCCCCCAGGCCAGCGAGACGGGATGGAAGTTCCCGATGCGCCACGACTGACTGCCATGGATGGCGACCGGGATGACAGGCGCGTCCTCGTTGATCGCCACCATGGCAGCGCCGGGTTGAACGGGACCGGGCTCACCGGAGAGCTGTCGCGTTCCCTCGACGAACAGTCCGAGCGCGTGCCCGTCCCGGACGATCTGGCGCATCGTGCGTACGGCGTCACGATCCGACTCGCCGCGCCGCACGGCAAACGCACCGAAGGACCTCGCCAGCTGCCCTAGTCCCAGAGTCCGATGGGCCTCGATCTTCGCCATGAAGTACAGCGTGCGTGGGCTTACTGCGCCGAGCGCAGGGGGATCGATCCAGCTGAAGTGGTTCGCTGCGACGACGAGCCCGCCGCTCATCGGCACGCGCTCGGTCCCGTACACGCGAAGCGGCGCGGCGAGCTTGACCGCAGTTCCGATCGTCGCTCGGCCCACTACCCATGCCGCGTCGGTCTTGTTCACCCGCGCCTCGCCTCCACGAGTCTCGCGATCGACTCGACGACCTCGTCGATGCCGAGGTCGGTCGTGTCGAGGATGACAGCGTCGTCCGCGGGCTGTGTGTTCACGGCGTCGCGCTCGTCTCGACGCCTGATGTCGTCCGCGAGAGTCTCCACCCCGATACCGGGACGGTCTGCCGAGCGACGACGTGCGCGCTCGCCCTCGTCGGCGACGAGAAACACCTTCACCTCGGCGGAGGGTGCCACCACGCTGCCGATGTCACGCCCTTCGATGACGGAGTCGCCCACAGCACCGAGAGAACGCTGGCGCTCGCGCATGACCTCGCGCACCTCGGGATGTCTGGCAACCGCGGGGACGAGTCGGTCGATCTCGGCGTCCCGGATCTCCGCCGACACGTCCTCGCCGTCGATGTCGACTTTCCCCTCCGCCGAGAACGAGACGGGATGCTCCCGCGCTAGCTCCGCGAGCGCGCTCCCGTCGTCGAGTGCGAGACCGTTGCGGCGAGCGAGCCATGTGAGCGCGCGATACATGGCCCCTGTGTCGAGGTAGAGGAAACCGAGACGCTCGGCGAGCGCAGACGCAACAGTGCTCTTCCCCGAGCCGGCCGGGCCGTCGATGGCAACGATCATGTCGCCGGAGGGTAATGAAGCGCGTCGGGAACGAGTTGTCGCAGCACCTCGAAGAAGCCGGGAAAGCTCGTGCCTACAGCATCCGGCCCACGAAGCTCTACCCCCTCCTGTGACGACACGCCAGCGACCGCACCGAGCATCGCCAGGCGGTGATCGCCGCGTGAGTCGACAATTCCGCCGCGCAGCCGCGTCGGTACACCTCGCACCCTGAACCCGTTCCGGGTCGCGCGGATGTGACCGCCGATTCGCCGGAGCTCCTCGACCACGCCGTCGATCCTGTCGGACTCCTTCAGCCGCAACTCCCCTGCGCCGCGCACCACAGTGTCGCCGTGCGCCTGACACGCCGCGAGCGCAAGAAGCGGGAGCTCGTCTATCAGTGACGGCACCTCGGCCGGCGACACGGTTGCGCCGACGAGCTCGGACGCGCGCATCTCGACGTCGCCGGCGGGCTCGCCGCCGACCAGCCGCCGGTTGTAGATCGCGACTCTCGCCCCCATGTGCTCGAGAACGTCGAGGAGCCCTGTCCGGCGAGGATTCAGCCCGACGCCGTGCACGGTGAGCCTCGATCCCGGGACGATCGCCGCGGCAACGAGAAACGGCGCAGCCGACGAGAAGTCTCCAGGGATTTCGAGCTCGTCGAGCGCGAGTCCCTCGGCGGCGTCGACGCTGACGCTCTTCGGACGGCGCGTGACCCGACCACCGGCTCGTTCGAGCAAGCGCTCGGTGTGGTCTCGCGTCGGGACGGGCTCGACCACCGTCGTCGTCCCCTCGGCGAAGAGGCCGGCGAGCAGGATCGCCGACTTGACCTGGGCCGATGGCAGCGGAAGCTCGTAGTCGATGGCGCTGAGCGGCCCGCCTTCGACGACGAGCGGCGCATGGCCGTCCGCCGTCTCGATGCGCGCACCCATGCGGCGAAGCGGTTCCGCGATGCGCTCCATGGGACGCGCTGAGAGCGACGCGTCGCCCACGAGCTCGAAACGACCCGTCTGGCCTGCGAGGATCCCGGCGAGGAGGCGCATGAGTGTCCCCGCATTGCCGCATTCGATCGGCTCTGACGGCGCGCGGAGACCCCTGAGCCCTGCGCCGTGGATGGTCAATGTGTCGACGTCGTGCTCTTCGATCTCGACGCCGAGCGCGCGAGCCGCCTCGATCGTGGCCTCAGTGTCGGCCGAGCGCCCGAAGCCGCAAACGCGAGTCTTCCCCTCGCAGAGCGCGCCAACGAGAACGGCGCGGTGCGAGATGGACTTGTCCCCCGGCACCGCGAAGTGCCCCTCGAGTGCGGGCACGGGCTCGATGCGCATCAGGAAACTGTGCTTCTCGCCGTAAATACGGTCATGGTTCGCCGGCGAGAACCGAGCAGGCCTAGGACGCAGGGAGGGCCAATATCGAGAATATTGGCCCGACTGAGGACGACGGCATGCGAAGCGTTCGCAGCCGCGCGAAGCGGGAGCGTAGTTGCGGCGGGGAGCACTACGTCGGGGACAGAATGAATTCTGTCCCCGACGCGTCTATCCAACGGTCTTGCCCATGAGCGCGACGAGCGTGCGGATCTCGTCGGCGAAACGCGCGAACTCGCCGACCCTGATCTGCTGCGGGCCGTCGCAGAGCGCGTCCTCGGGCTGCGGATGCACTTCGATCATCACGCCGTCGGCTCCCGCGGCGACCGCAGCGCGCGCGAGCGGGAGGACGAGGTCGCTCCGCCCCGCCGCGTGCGAGGGATCGACGATGACCGGAAGGTGTGTCTCGCGCTTCAGCACGGGGACCGCGGAGAGGTCGAGCGTGTAACGCGTCGACCGCTCGAAGGTCTTGATCCCGCGCTCGCAGAGAATGACGCGTTCGTTCCCCTCCTTGGCCACGTACTCGGCAGCCATGAGGAGCTCCTCGACCGTTGCGGCCGGCGATCTCTTGAGGAGCACGGGTCTTGGCACGCGACCGACCTCCGCGAGGAGGTTGAAGTTCTGCATGTTCCGCGCGCCGATCTGGATCACATCGGCGACCTCGGCGACCTCGGCGACGTCTCGCGGGTCGAGGAGCTCCGTGACGATCGGCAGGCCGGTCTCCTCCCTCGCCTCGGCCAGGATCTCGAGCCCTTTCGAGCCCAGTCCCTGGAAGGCATACGGTGACGAGCGCGGCTTGAACGCGCCGCCACGCAGGAACGTGGCACCCGCAGCGGCAACGGCACGCGCGGTCTCGAGCGTCTGCTCGCGGGTCTCGACGGTGCACGGCCCGGCAATGAGACCGAAGAAGCCGTCGCCGATCCGACGACCGCGAACCTCGATGACCGTCGCATCGGGCGTGAGCTCGCGAGCGACGAGCGGGTACGCGAGCAGCTCAGGCGGGCCGGTGATCTCCATCCTGGGTGAGTCTAGATGTCGTCCGACGCCGCTCAGCGGGTCCAGGGAGAATTGCCGACGTGAAGATCTTCTCGGGAATCCAGCCGACCGGCGCGCCCCACATCGGCAATTACAGCGGCGGCTTCCGGCAGTACGCATCCACGCAAGAGCAGGGAGACGCGTACTTCTGCATCGTCGACCTCCACGCGATAACCGTCGACCATGACCCGACCGAGCTACGGGACGGGACGCTGGACATCGCGGCGATGCTCTTCGCCACCGGCCTCGACCCTGAGCGTTCGACCGTTTTCGTCCAGAGCCACGTCACGGCACACGCCGAAGCCGCTTGGCTCCTCGGTGCTGTGACGCCGTACGGCCAGCTTGGCCGGATGACGCAGTTCAAAGAGAAAGGCGAGCTCCAGGCGCTCGTCTCATCTGCGCTGTTCGCGTATCCCGTGTTGATGGCCGGCGACATCCTTCTGTACCAAACTGACATCGTCCCGATCGGCGACGACCAACGTCAACATCTCGAGCTCTGCCGTGACATCGCGCAGCGCTTCAACGCCCGTTACAGCGAGACCTTTACGGTGCCCGAGGGTGTCTACCCAGAAGCGGGTGCACGCATCATGGATCTCCAGGAGCCGACAAAGAAGATGTCGAAGTCGTTCGGCACCGAACAGGGGAAGGTGCTGATGCTCGACAACCCCGACTCCATCCGACGGAAGATCAAGCGCGCCGTGGCCGACTCCGGCCGCGAAGTTCGCCACGACGAATCGAAACCAGGCGTGTCGAACCTCATCGAGCTGATGACCGTGGCAACCGGCGAGACGATCGAAGAGGTCGAGGCGCGGTTCGACGGTCAGGGATACGGCATGTTCAAGGAGGCTGTTGGAGACGCGCTCGTCGCGCTCATCCTGCCCATCCAGACCCGATACGAAGAGCTTCGGTCGGACTCGAAAGAGCTCGCGCGCCTGCTCGATCTCGGAGCGGACAAGGCGCGCGAGGCGTCCGCGCCGACATTGGAAGCTATCTACGACCGCATGGGTTTCGCGGGTCGTCGCTGACGAAAACGGGCTAGAGCCCAGCCATTCGCTGGAGCTCGGCAATCTCGTCCGACGTGAGCTCTCGCCACTGCCCCGGCTCGAGCCCGATCAGGCGCAGTCCCGCGTAGCGTCGCCGGTGAAGGTGCTCCACCGGGAGGCCGACCGCAGCGCACATTCGTTTCACCTGGTGCTTGCGTCCCTCGTGAAGCGTCATCTCGATCCGGCTCACCCGCGTGCCACGCCGGATAATCCGAGCCTCCGCAGGCGCCGTTGGCCCGTCCTCGAGCTCGACACCGGACCGAAGCGCCGTGAGAGCATCGGGGGACGGCGAGCCGACGACGTCGACGTCGTACACCTTGGGAACTCCGAAGCTCGGATGCGCCAACCGGTGGGCGAGCTCGCCGTCGTTCGTCAACAGGAGGGCACCCGTCGTATCCGCGTCGAGCCGCCCGACCGGCATCACGCGCGTCGCGTGGGACACGAGCTCGACGACCGTCGGCCGCCCCTCCGGGTCGTCCGCAGTCGTGACGACGCCCGAAGGCTTGTTCAGGAGCACGTAGTGCAGGGGCTGCGGCTCCACGCGTTGCCCGTCTACTTCGACGACGTCGTCGGTACCAACGACTGAATTGAACTCGCCCGCCTCACCGTTCACGGTCACACGCCTTTCACGAATCAGCTCGTCCGCACGTCGTCGCGACGCGACTCCCGCACGAGCGAGAAACGCGTTCAGCCGCATTTCACCATGTCGTCACACTAGTGTGCCCTCATGAGCCGGATCGAGGAATGGACCGACAAGCTCGCTGAGCTTGCCGTCTTCGGAGCCAACGTCCAGCCGGGCCAACTCGTGGCCATAACGAGCTTCATCGGCAAGGAGGCACTCACGCGCAAGGTCGCAGGTGCCGCGTACCGACGCGGGGCGAAGTACGTGGACGTCGTGTACTTCGACCAGTGGATCAAGCGGGAGCGGATCGCGCTGGCAGACGATGAATCGCTCGACTACATCCCGCCCTGGATGTCGCAGCGTCTGCTCTACCTCTCGGACGAGCACGCCGCGCGGATATCGCTCTCCGGCCCGCACGCGCCGCGTGCGCTCGAGGGACTCGACCCGGCGCGGGCCGGGCGCGACCTTCTCCCCTACCTGCCCGAGGTCGGCGAGGTCGTCAACCGCATGACCACGAGCTGGTGCATCGTCCCTGCTCCAACCCCTTCCTGGGCCGAGGTCGTGTACCCAGACCTCTCCCGCGAGGCGGCCTACGAGGCGCTCTGGGAAGCCGTGGCCCATATCTGCCGACTCGACGCGGACGATCCGGCCGAGGCATGGATGGAGCGGTGCGCGACGCTCAAGGCGAACGCCGACCGGCTCACCGAGCGACGATTCGACGCCATTCGGCTTCACGGCCCGGGGACCGACCTCACCATCGGCCTCCTGCCGTCGGCCCACTGGGCCGCGGGAGACCTCGTCACGGTCGACGGACGTCGCCACTCTCCCAATCTCCCGACCGAGGAGGTCTTCACGACGCCGGATCCCGAACGCGTCGACGGTCACGTCACGGCGACGATGCCCCTCGAGCTCTCGGGGTCGGTGATCTCCGGCATCCGCGTCGAGTTCGAGGGTGGCCGCGCGGTCAAGATCGACGCCGACCAGGGCGCCGACGCGCTTCGCTCGGTCGCTTCCCGAGACGACGGCGCCAGGAGGCTTGGGGAGATCGCACTCGTCGACAACCAGGGACGGATCGGGCCGCTCGAGACGGTCTTCCTGGACACGCTCATCGACGAGAACGCCGCAACGCATATCGCGCTTGGAGGCGGCTACGACCACCCTGTCGAGGATCCCGCGGACAAAGCCCGGATCAACCAGAGCGAGATCCACGTCGACTTCATGATCGGGAGCCCGGAGCTCGCGATTGACGGCATCACGCTCGATGGAGAGCCGGTTCCGGTCCTGCGTCGGGGCGCCTGGCAGCTGTAGGGGTCGCGCTTCCCGCGGCCCGGGCAAGGTAAACCTCGCTCTACGACGCGCGCGCTTCGGCGACCTCGAGCAGTCGCGAGCGAATCTCGCCGACATCGTCGCCGAGATCGTCGAGAGGCGGCAGTGAGCCCAGGCTCTCGAGCCCGAACACGCGCTCGAAGAGCGGCGACGTACGGTAACGAACCGCGCCACCCGGTCCACTCTCGCGCCCAGCTTCGGTGATCAAGCCACGCTCGACGAGGCTCGCGACGGCCGAGTCGGCCGCAACGCCACGAATCCGAGCGACCTCTGGTCGCGAGCACGGCCCGAGGTACGCGACGATGGCGAGGGTCTCGAGCGCCGCCTGAGACAGCCCCCGCTCGACCGGTCGCTCGAACAGGCGCGCACAGGCGTCGGCGGCCTCGCGGCTCGCGCGAAACGCGAAACCTCCCGCAACCCGCTCGAGAACGATGCCGCTTCGCCCTTCGCGGTAGCGCTCGAAGAGCAGCCCGAGAGCGGTCTCGACGCGCTCCGGATCGTCGCCAGCAGCGTCAGCGAGCTCGTCCGCGGACAAGGGTGCCGAAGCGACGACGAGCAGTGCCTCGACCGTCCGAGCGAGACGATCGACGGGATTCGCGGCGATCAGGCGGAGCGGGCTGTCCATTCGAGGATCCTTTCGTCGTCGGAGCGGGAAACCCTTATCGGCGCGAACGGCTTCGCCTGACTCAGCGCGACGGCGTCGAAATCGAAGCGGCGGCGGCGCGTGAGGAGGGACCGAAAGCGCTCGAGGAACTGCGACACCGGCGGGAAACGCAGCGCCATGTGGCTGAGCGACACCGTGGGAGGCGGCACGGCCAGCGCGCGGATCGCCCCTGCCAGCGCTTGAGGATCCTGCGGTGCGAGCTTGCGCTCGAAGTGAGGCGCGAGCGGCGCCGGCCCCAGCCGGAAGAAGCGGTCGCCCTCGGCGGAGAGCTTCTGCACCAGCCAGACGGCCGCCTCCTTCATACGTCGATACTCGGCCAGGCGCCGAGCGAGCTCCTCCGCCGCCTCTTCGGGCTCGAGCTCACCGAGCTCGGCAGCCTCGTCCGGGAAGAGGGCGCGTGCCTTCAGCTCGAGCAACGCCGAGATCAGCACGAGGAACTCGCCACACACCTCGAGGTCGAGCTCGTCCCGCTCAGCCATGAGCTCGACGAACGAGAGGATGATGGCGGCGACGTCGATTTCGCGGGGCTCGAGCTCCTCCTTCAACAGAAGCGTCAGGAGCAGGTCGAACGGGCCTTCGAACGCGTCGAGGTCGAGGTCGAGCTCACGCACCGAGGTCACGGGCACGGGCGGAGGCTAGCCAGGGCGCCGGACGCGTCATCCGTCAGCGAAGCGCCTCGGCTAGTGCGAGCGCTTCGTCCGAGGTGAAGTCCCCTTCAAGCCGATACATGATCCCGTTGGCTTCCCAGACGAGGACACTCCGGGCAAGCCGCGCGCTCTCCTCGACCACAGTGCCGTGCTGGTCGACAAGCAGGACCAGGTGAGGCGAACCAGTGATGAGAAAGCCCCGCTCGCCGACGACCGACACATTCTCGACGCGCGTTCCCGCAGCGACGAGCTTCTTGAGGATGAACGCCTCGTCAACCTCGAGCCCCGGCGTCTGAGCAACGAGCAGGCGTACCCGCTGCGGCGTCCCGTACAGGAACCACACCGTGCCCCGCGAGCCGAGGTAGACACGATCAGGCGCGGCGTCGAGCTCACGGAGATCGAAACTGGTCGCGCGTCTTGCCTGCTCGAGCGTCACGCGGCGCCCGAGCACGAGATCCAGATCGAGCTCGGGCGGGGCGGGCGTTACCGCAGGCAGCTCCTCAACGAACTCGATGCGCGCGCCGCCGATGTGCAAGACGCGAAGGAGCGCGGAACGTGCGTCCGGGATGGCGAGCGTCGCTGCCAGGGCGGCAAGGGCGGCCGCCGCGGCCACGAGCACCCAGCGGCGACGTCGTGGTCTTCCCGTACGCCGAGACTCGAGTCGCGCAAGCACAGCCGGCACGACATCGGGCGCAGCGGGGATGGCCACCTGGCGGCCGAGCTGGATCAACGCCCTCTCGATCTCGCTCACGAGTCCATCTCCAGCCTCAGGCGATCGAGCGCTCGCGACGCGCGCGACTTGACGGTGCCGCGCCGCACGTCGAGCACGACGGCTGTCTCGGCCTCCGACAACTCGAGGAAGTACCGACAGGTGAGAACGTCGCGATCGTGCTCATCGAGCCGCTGAACTGCTGCGAGCAGCTCGGTCCGCTGCTCGTGCCCGAGTGCGGCACTCTCCGGAGACGAGACCGCGCCGTCGAGAGGTTGCTCCGCGGCCGCGCGCAGGCGAAGCGCGTCCACTCTCCCCGACGAGCGGCGGCGGTTGTGGGCCTCGTTGGCGACGATGCGAAGGAGCCACGGCTTGAACGGCGCGCCGCGGCGATAACGAGACAGCGCTGTCCACGCCTTGACGAATCCGGCCTGCGCGGCGTCCTCGGCGTCCGCGGCCGATCCCGTCAGGAGATAGGCGGTCCGGAAAGCGATGGTCTGGTACATGCGAACGAGCTCCTCGAAGGCGCGCTCGTCTCCGCGCCTGGCGCGCTCTGTGAGCACGACGTCGTCGGGCGGCCGGCCCTCCACCGCCCTGTTCTACACCGGACGGGTCGTGGAGGTTCCGACCAATCAGCGGCTGGCGGGCGTCAATCTCGATCGTCGCCGCAGCCCGAGCAGGGCCGCGGTACCGACGGCGAGCGCGCCGAGCAAGGCCGCGACGCCGATGACCGGGGTCGGGCGGGTTCCCGTATCCGCTGCAGCACGCCCGATGGTTA
>JAERMP010000198.1 GCA_016844515.1 Thermoleophilia bacterium
GCCGAGGTCGAGGAGCGGGCGGCGGGCTACATCCGCCAGGTGCACCAGCTCGAGAAGGAGGCAGCTCGGCGCGTACAGGAGCTCGAGCGGGAGGTCGCCCTCTTCGCGACCGAGCCGCTCTTCCGTGACCTCGAGGAGCGCTACGGCGACCAGCCGGAGGTGCTCGCGTACCTGGACGGGGTCAGGACCGACCTGCTGGCGAACCTCGGCGACTTTCGCGATGGCGAGGAGGCGCAACTCCCCTTCGGGCTCGGAGCACACAAGAGGGACTTCACCCGCTACAGCGTGAACGTCCTCGTCGACAACAGCACCGCCGAGGGCGCGCCGATCGTCGTCGAGCGGAATCCCACCTACTACAACCTGCTCGGGCGGATCGAGTACCGCGCGTCCTTCGGCGCGATGATGACCGACTTCCGCGAGATCAAGCCAGGTGCACTCCACCTTGCGAACGGCGGGTTCCTCGTGCTCGATGTTCTCGACGTGCTCCGCCACCCGTTTGCCTGGGAGGCGCTGAAGCGGGCGCTGCGAAGCGCCGAGATGCGAATCGAGAGTCTCGGCGAGGAGTTCAGCGCAGTGCCCATCGCGACGCTCCGGCCGGAGCCTATTCCACTCGACCTGAAGGTCGTTCTCCTCGGCTCGCCGCGCGTCTACCACCTCCTCTACCAGCTCGACGAGGACTTCCGTGAGCTCTTCAAGGTGAAGGCAGACTTCTCCCCTGAGCTCGACTGGACCGGCGAGCACCACCGCAACTACGCCGCCTTCGTCAGCCGCTGGGTGCGCGAGAACGACCTGCGCCATTTCGACAGAGCCGCCGTCGCACGGCTGATCGAGCACGGTGCGCGCCTGCGAGAGAACCAGCGGAAGCTCTCGGCGCGCCTGATCGAGATCTCGGATCTCGTCTCGGAGGCGAGCTTCTGGGCGGAGAAGGAGGGTCACCCTCTCGTCGAAGCCGGCGACGTCGGCCTCGCGATCCGCAAGAAGGAGTTCCGCTCGAACCTGCTCGAGGAGCGGGTTCGCGAGCTCATCCAGGACGGCACGATCGTGATCGCGACGGACGGCGAGCACATCGGCCAGGTGAACGGAATCGCGATCCTCGACCAGGGGGACTACTCGTTCGGTCGTCCCAGCCGCGTCAGCGCCCGTGTGTCGCTGGGACGAGGCGGGATCGAGAGCATCGAGCGAGAGATCGAGCTCTCGGGACCGATCCACTCCAAGGGCTTCATGATCCTCTCCGGCTACCTCGCGGCGACGTACGCGCAGGACTGGCCGCTCGCCGTCTCCGCGACGCTCACCTTCGAGCAGTCGTACGACGAGATCGAGGGTGACTCCGCCTCGTCGACCGAGCTCTACGCGCTTCTGTCGGCGCTGTCGGAGCTACGCCTCGCACAGGGCATCGCGGTCACCGGTTCCGTCGACCAGAACGGACAGGTTCAGGCGGTCGGCGGGGTGACGCGGAAGGTAGAAGGGTTCTACGCCACCTGCAAAGCGCAGGGCGTGACGGGGGCTCAGGGCGTCATCATCCCGGCGGCGAACGTCCACAACCTCATGCTCGACCAGGAGGTCGTCGACGCCGTGCGGGACGGGAAGTTCCACGTCTGGGCCGTGCGGACGATCGACGAGGGGATCGAGCTCCTCACCGGCTGTCGTGCGGGGCGCCGCCGAGCGGATGGCTCGTATCCGCCGGACAGCGTGCACGGTCTCGTCGCCGCGCGCCTTTCGGACTACGCCGAGCGGCTACGCGCATTCGCGGAGCCGGAAGCCGAGACCGACCGTGACGGCCGCCCGCACCGCGCGCAGAAAGGGAGACGTCGATGACACCGGAACCGATCGAATTGCTGATCGCACGCGGCGAGGAGCAGGGGTACCTCCTCCTGTCAGAGATCGAGCTGACCGCCGGCGAGCTCGATCCGGAGGAGCTCGAGGCCCTCTACGCGCAGCTCGACGCATACGGGATCGAAGTGCGTGACGACTACGGTCGGGAGGAGCCAGGCGAAGTCACGTACGCGAACGGCGACCTGGCGGCGGCGACCGCCGACTCCCTTCAGCTCTTTTTCAACGAGATGTCCCGCTACCCCCTGCTGACGGCGAGGGAGGAGGTCGAGCTCGCCAAGCGGATCGAGCGCGGAGACCGGCGGGCGAAGGACCGGATGATCAACTCCAACCTCCGCCTGGTCGTCTCCATCGCGAAGCGCTACCGGGGCCACGATCTCGCGCTGCTGGACCTCATCCAGGAGGGCATCCTCGGGCTGATCCGCGCGGTCGAGAAGTTCGACTGGCGCCGCGGATACAAGTTCTCGACCTACGCCACATGGTGGATCCGCCAGGCGGTTCAGCGGGGTGTTGCGAACAAGGCGCGGACGATTCGCATACCCGTGCACGTCCTCGACCAGGAGCGACGGATTCGCCGTGCGGAGGACAGGCTGGCCGTGTCGCTCGGCCGCCCTCCGGAGGATCGGGAGATCGCACGGGAGCTCGAGCTCCCCGTCGCCCAGGTTCGCTCTGTCCGCGAGGCCCCGCGTACCGTGACGAGCCTCGATCGCCCGGTCGGATTGGACGAAGGTGCCCCGTTGCACGAGCTCATCGCGGCGCCGGAGGTGGAGCCGTTCGAAAACATCGAAGTCCCGCTCCACCTCGAAGCGCTGCGGACGGCCGTCGCCCGACTGCCGGAGCGGGAACGCGAGATCATCCGGCTGCGCTACGGGCTCGAGGGCGAGCCACTCAGTCTCGCCCAGGTCGGAAGGCGGCTCGGGATCACGCGAGAGCGGGTACGGCAGATCGAAGCCGAGGCGCTCGAACGGCTCTCGATCGAGCGGGAGCTGCAGGAGCTTCATGAACAGGTCGCCTGATCAGCCGAACGGTCGGACGCGGGATGCTCGCGCGGCGACGACGGGCACGCTGATGTCGTCGCTGCGCCTCGACCGGCTCGTGCATGACGCCGTCGATCTCGCGCGTGACGACGCGCGGCTTGCCGACGGGCAGCTCGAAGCCCTCGCGCCGCATCTGCTCGACGAGGATCGCGAGCGAGAGCTCGCCGCAGTCCGGACTGATGTTGATCTTCGTCCCGATGTGAGCGACGATGGCGACGTTGCGGATCTCGGAGCGGACAGGCACCGACCGAGGGTATAGGCGGCGGCCAAGCGTTCCGCGTACGACACCGGCGCGACCCACACTGCTAAACCAACGGCCTGGGAGCGGCGTCGAGTAGTCCAAGCGCCTGATGCCGGATGTACGCTGCACGCTCGCCACGGGCTCACGCCCGTCGGCATCCTCTGACGTTCAATGGAGCATCGGCTCACCCGAGAGCAGCGCGAAGACCGTCGCACAGCACGGCGCAGTCACGTCCGGCGCCCCCGGATCACCGCCTTGGCCCTGACAGTCGGGGCGCTGGCGGTCGTGCCGCTGCTCCTCTTTCGCGTGACAGCCGCCGGCGCGCCTGCTCAAGCAGCGCAGCTCGAGCCGCCGGCAATCGAACGTCCTCAGGCAGCCGAGCGCACGCCGTCTTTGGCTGCGCCGACGCGTGGCAGGCTCGGCAGTGGGAAACAAGTCACGCTCGCGTTCGGGGGCGACGTCCATTTCGAGAGCCCGATCCGCGAGCGGCTCGCCGCTTCGCCCTCGAGCGTGCTCGCGCCGATCGCACCTGTCCTCGGCCGCGCCGACATCGCGATGGTCAACCTCGAAACCGCCGTCACGAACCGCGGGAAGCCGGCCCCGAAGGAGTACGTCTTCCGCGCGCCCGCGACTGCCTTCACGGCGCTGAAATCAGGGGGTGTCGATCTCGTGACCGTTGCGAACAACCACGGTATGGATTACGGGACGACCGGGCTCAAGGACACGCTGACTGCCGGGCGGCGTGCAGGAGTACCCGTGGTCGGAGCCGGCTCGAACAACAAGCAGGCCTACGCGCCACACCGTGTCAACGTGAAGGGCCAACGGATCGCGATCATCGGCGCGACCCAGGTGCTCGACGACCACCTCATCTCGGCGTGGACCGCCGGGCCCGGGAAGATGGGCCTCGCGTCCGCGAAGGACGAGCCGCGTCTCGTCCGTGCCGTCCGCGAGGCACGTCGAACCAGCGACACCGTCGTCGTCTACCTCCACTGGGGGCTCGAGCTCGCGAGCTGCCCTACGAGGTACCAGAAGCCCCTCGCCCGCAAGCTCGTCGACGCGGGCGCCGACATCGTCGTCGGCTCACACGCTCACGTTCTGCTCGGGGCCGGGAAGCTGAAACGCGCCCTCGTCGCCTACGGGCTCGGAAACTTCGTCTTCTACGCTTCCCGCGAGATCACCTCGCAGTCTGGTGTTCTCGAGGTCGCCGTGACCGGCCGCCGGAT
>JAERMP010000199.1 GCA_016844515.1 Thermoleophilia bacterium
ACATCGAGGACCTTGTCGGTGCAGGTCGAGAGCTCGAGCGCAGTCCGAAGAAGTACACGCACGGCGGCCCGCTCATCGGGAAGCAGCTGGAGGCACTCTCGAAGTGAGTTCAGGCTCGTCAGGGTGACATTGCCGCGGATGTTTGGGCACAAGGCGCACTCTAGTGCCCAAACTCCCCGAAATTGACCGCAAACTGCGGGAATCTAAGACGCGCTGGCGAGAGGGACGAGAGGGCCGGAATCCCGCTCAACCATGGGGGTTCCGACCCTCTGTGAGTTCTCACGCCACCACGCTTGCCATGCAGAAGGTCGAGGGTTCGAGCCCCTTCATCCGCTTCGTGGAAACCCGCTGGCATCGGCGGGCTTCGCGCGTATCTCAGGGAAATCTTTTGTCGCTAGGGTCGAGGTCGAGGCGGCCGCCGTCGCGGCACTCCGGCGGAACCAGATACTCGAAGGCGCCCCGACTGCGCAGCGCATTCTCCGCTAGTTGTTGGCGCATCATCTGCCTCGCCGTGCCCTCCGAGAGCCCGAGCCGCTGCCCGAGCGCCACACCCGATTGGAGTGCGTAGCACTCGGTGGTTCCTTCGTCGCCGACGCCTCGAAGGTGCCACGCCTCATGGGCGAGGACGGCGAGGGCGCGGGCGGTCTGGCTTGAGGTGACCTCGCTCTCGAACGCGACGCGGTAGAGATCGTGACAACGCTCCGGGGTCAAGTACGCGCGGTCGCCTCCGACGGCGGCAACGCCGTCTGCGTGCTGGACGAGACCGACGTAGTCGCGTGACTCGTCGCAGCGGATCGTCACCGGCTTCTCGGCGATGCGCGATGCCTCATCTGAGAAACGTGCCACGGCCTCGGCGCGCGTGTCCCCGTCGAGCGAGTCCCAACCCGTGCGGCTCTCGACGAACCACAGCACGAGCGCAAGCACGCCGATGACACCCAGGCCGGTGAGGAACCGGCGTACAGGCGGCCAGAGCGGACGCTGTTCGACCGACGTCGCGACGACCGGTGCGTCGTCGTCAGGTCGCTCGCGCGCCGACGCGATGAGCACATCGACCTCATCGTCGCGCTCGCCCGAGTACGGGATCCAGAGCTCCTCGTCTCCCTCGCGCACGAGCAGGAGATCGTCGGCTTCCTCGGCGTAGCCGTAACGCTCCCGATCGACGGTCTGCGGCCTGCGATCGGGGCGCGGCGGAGGAATGCGCCGCAGGGCACCGGCGAAGAAGTGCACCTCCAGACCGAGCGCGACGAGGAAGACGATCCAAACGGGCACCGCCGATCGCAGCTCGTCCGGTCCGAAGATCCAGGCGAGGACGAAGACGACCAACGCCACGCGTAGTACCGAGGCGGGGCTCGGGGACCGACGTACCGGCTCATCCACGTCCCGAAGGTAGCGTCAGCCCATGGGCTCTCGTCACCGCGCCCAAGGGCTTCGCGCTGTAACGAAGTTCTGACTCCAGTGGAGATGCGAACGGGCACACTGGGAAAGTGAGCAGGATTCTGTACAGTTTGGCCATGGCCAAGACTGTCCCGTTCACGGAGGCGCGGTCGAGTCTCAGCGAGCTTCTCGACTTCGTGCAATCCGAGCAGGAGCACGTGGTAATCACCCGCAACGGTAAGAACGTTGGGCTGCTCATGTCGATGGACGAGTGGGAGTCGTGGGAGGAGACGTTCGAGGTGCTGGAGGACGAGGACCTTCTGGAGGCGTTGAAGCGAAGCGAGGAGGACGTGAAGGCCGGGCGTCTCGTCGAGCTCGACGATGTCCTCCGTAAGCACGGACGTACCTAGGCTGCGCCTGACACGCGACGCGGACGGCGAACTCGATGCTCTACCGAATCGGATTCGAGATGCTGTCCTCAGCACCCTCCTTCGGCTTCAAGCCGATCCGTGGAGTGGAGGGAAGCCGCTTCGTGGACATCTCCGTCCGCTGTGGTCGGCGCGGGTAGGGAGCTACCGCATCCTCTACACGATCGAGGGCTCCGAACAGTCCGCGACAGTCGTCGTGCGCGGGATCCGTCATCGGACTGTCGCGTATCGCCGCCGTCGAGCCGCCGAAGGCGAGTAGGGCGGTTAGATGACGAGCCAGAGGTCGCGCTGCGGCGTCGACAGCCACTCGACGCCATCGCTGGTGACGACAACGTCCTCCTCCAACCCGATGTAGCCGCGACTAGGCACGGCGGCGCCGTACTCGACGGTGAAGACGTTCCCCTCCTCGACGATCCCGAACGGCGCCGTGCCATAGCGGTCCCACCGGGGTGCGAGAACCGTGCCGCCGTCGTGCGCCGTTCGGCCGAGCTGGTGGCCGAGGGCGTACATGGGCTCCGAATAGCCGGCTGCGACGAGGCTCTCGCGCGCTGCGGCGTCGACTTGCCATCCGGCCACGCCCGGCCTCAGCGCAGCAAGGCCTGCATCGACGGATTCCCACAGCGCGCGCCACGCTTGCTCCACGTCCGGCGGCGGGGCAGTCTCGCCCTCGTCGAGGAAGTACCACACGCGCTGCAGGTCGCTGCAGTAGTCGTCGAACTCGACACCGAAGTCGACGTGGAGAAGCTCGCCGCGGCGGGTTCGAAGCTCGCCGGGCGCGGTGTGGCCGACCTCCTTCTCTGGACCCGCGTTGACCGCCGGGCAGTGATCGCGTCCCCAGGCATAGCCGAGCCCGCGTCGCGAGACCTCATCGTGCATCAGCGCGGCGATCTCGAGCTCCGACATCCCGGGACTGAGGCCGTGCGTCGCGACATCGAAGATCTCCTCTGTCACCTCGGCCGCGGCCTTGATCCGCGCGACTTCGAACGGCGACTTCCGGCCGCGCAGGGCGTTTACGATGGCCTCGGAAGAGACGAGCCGGTCGGCGTACGGGCTGCCCGCGAGCGTTTCGGCGAGGACAAGCCAAAGCCCGTGGGTGAGCCCATCGGCGGCGGGATCGCTCTCCGAGTAGTTCAGCGCGATCGACCGCGGCGCGAGCCGCTCGATCGCCGAGCGCAGAGCAGGGCGGATGCTCTCGTCGTAGCCGACGACTTCGGAGTAGGCGCCGAGCTCCTCGACACTCGGCGCGTCGAAGCGGCCAACGATCGCGATCCGCTCGCCCGTCGCCGAGACGAGGAACGCGCCCTGCCAGGCGCAGTAGGTACC
Source organism: Thermoleophilia bacterium (assembly GCA_016844515.1). The sequence goes on from JAERMP010000199.1 coordinate 3,126, forward strand.
GGCGATCAGGTCGAGGCTGGGGTCGCTCGTCAGCAGGGTCTCGCGCACGAGCGTGAGCCACAGGTCGACGTCCTGCTCGCGAAGGATCGCCACCGCCTGGTCGAGCTTCTCGTGCACGAGTCGGTCGCCGGGGGGCATCGCAAGGACGCTACCAGCGACGCCTCCAGGGAAGTTTCAGCGCTCGAGGATCACCTCGAGGCTGTAGTAACCGGGGATCGGCACCTTCGGCGCACGCAGTGCCCGCAGCAGCGACTGCCTTGCCGACATGCCCGCGTAGCGGTGCCCCAGTCTGAAGAGGAGCGGATCGAGGAGCGGGAACCAGAGGGGGCGGCGCTCGAGCGCGAGCTCACGAAAGCCGGCCGCACCGATCAGACCGCGGACGACGTCGACATCCGTGTACTCGCGGAGATGCGAGGTGTCGAGAACCGACTCGCCGTCGCGCTTTCGGAAGTACCACGCCCAGGTCTTCTTGTAGACGGTTGTGACGTACGCCCGTCCGCCTGGTCGAAGAAGCCGCCGGATCTCGGCGAGGTATGCGTCTTCGTTCGGGAAATGCTCCATGACCATGGTCGAGCATACGAAGTCGAGCTCCCCGTCGGCGATCGCCGGCACTCCGTCCGCGGAGGCCACGATCGTCTTGATCCACGGGAGGCGGGCCGCGACTCGTGCCAGTCGCTCCGGGGCAAGATCGACCGCATACACGAGGCACCCCGGGGCGATGAAGCCGCCGCGCTCGAGAGCCGGAAATAACGGGCCGTCGCCACAGCCGAGGTCGGCGAGCGCCAGCGGGCCAGGTGGGAGGTAGCGCTCGAGCAGGCGCGGTAGCCGCGCCGCCTCGAAGTGCAGTGCGGTCTCGGTGTACGCATCGGCCACGAACGCGAGGTTACGCGCGCTCGGGCCGGCAGTCGCCCGTCTCTCCTTCGCAGCACCCGACTTTGAATCGGCAGTGGGGGCACTGCCAAGTGCCGTGTCGCCACTCCATCGCGGTGCCGCAGCGCAGACAAGGCTCGGACGTCTCCTGTCGCGGTTCGGCGCTCATCGCGTCAACCGTAGCCCGCGAGGAGGACGGCTACGATGACCCGCGCGGCGCCGTGGCCGAGTGGTTAGGCAGAGGCCTGCAAAGCCTCGTACAGCGGTTCGAGTCCGCTCGGCGCCTCTCTATCGCGACACTCGCGCCCTCTTCGGGCTG
>JAERMP010000003.1 GCA_016844515.1 Thermoleophilia bacterium
GGGGACCAGCGTCAAGATGTGCTTTCGAATCGCGTCCTCGTTCCGACTGACGGACGGGATGTCGACCAGCTCGAGCGTCCGCGCGGCAAGGCGATCGGCAAGCGCGGTCACCGGCTCAGCCTACCGCGGCATAATCCCTGCGTGACCGCTCGCCAGCCCGATCCCGCGCCAGGGGCGGAGCCGGAGCGCGGATTCGTGGTCGGGGTCTTTCCGAAAGGAGTCGACGGAGAGACGGAGCTCGACGAGCTCAGGGAGCTCGCGCGCACTGCAGGCGTCACAACCGTCGCCGAGGTCGTGCAGCATCGTGCTCATCCTGATCCGCGCACGTTCGTCGGGAAGGGGAAGCTCACGGAGCTCAAGCAGGCCTATTCCGACTCGTCGGCAGAGGTGCTCCTCGTCGACGACGAGCTGAGCCCGACCCAGCAGCGATCGCTCGAGGACGCCCTCAAGGCTCGCGTCGTTGACAGGACGCAGCTGATTCTCGACATCTTCGCCCAGCATGCGCGAAGCGCAGAAGGGAAGCTCCAAGTCGAGCTTGCGCAACTCGAGTACAACCTTCCGCGCATGCGGGGGATGTGGCAGCACCTCGAGCGCCTCGGCGGCGGCGTCGGAACCCGCGGCCCAGGCGAGAGCCAGCTCGAGAGCGACCGACGCTTGGCGCGGACGCGTGTTTCTCTCGTAAAGCGGCGCCTGCGCACGCTCAGCGGCCAACGAGCAACACGCCGAAAGGAGCGACGGAGGACGACGGTTCCGACGATCGCGCTCGCCGGGTACACGAACGTCGGGAAGTCGACGCTCCTCAATGCGCTGACGGGAGCCGGAGCAGCGGTCGACGATCGCTTGTTCGAAACGCTCGACCCAACGACGCGGGCCTTTGAACACGACGGAAAGCGGTACCTCGTGACGGACACCGTCGGCTTCATCCGGCGCCTTCCGACGCAGCTGGTCGAGGGCTTTGCGGCGACCCTCGAAGAGACGCTCGTCGCCGACCTCGTCTTGCACGTGGCCGACGCATCACTTTCCGAGCACCGGCTTCGTGAAACGATCGACGCCGTGCAGTCGGTGCTCGCGGACATCGGTGCAGACGACATTCCGCTCGAGCTCGTGCTCAACAAGATCGACCTTCTCGACCCACTCGCCCGGAGGCGCATCGCTCACGGCTTTCCGCGAGCGCTCCAGATCTCAGCCGACACAGGGGAGGGTCTCGACACATTGAAGGCGCGGATCTCCGAACTCTTCTCCGACCGGTTCGAGGACGTGCGCCTGCTCGTCCCCTACTCGGACGGTCGAGCGCTTGCCGAGCTCTACGGTCTCGGCGCCCCAATCGCGGAGCGGCGAGATACACCAGAGGGCGTTCGCGTCCGCGCGCGGCTGCCCCGACAGGAGATTCGACGGTTCGCGAGCTTCCTCGTGGCCGGAGACGACGGGAAGGAGGTCTCGGCGTCGTGATCGACGTACCCGTTCGACGCCTGCGGGAGGATTCCATCCTGCCGAGCCAGGCGTACCCGGGCGATGCGGGTCTCGATCTCGCAGCCTGTGAGGGTGTGACGCTCGAGCCCGGCGAGCGGGCGACGGTGTCGACCGGAATCGCCGTTGAGATCCCCGCCGGGTATGCCGGCTTCGTTCAGCCGCGTTCCGGGCTCGCAGCACGCCACGGGATCGGTGTCGTGAACTCACCGGGGCTGATCGACTCGGGGTACCGCGGCGAGATTCGAGTCGTCCTCCTGAACACGGACTCGCGGAACACGTTCACTGTCGAGCGGGGCATGCGAATCGCTCAGCTCGTCGTCGCACCTATAGCTGCTGTGCGCCTGGTCGAGGTCGAGGAGTTGGCCGTGAGCGAGCGCGGCGGACAGGGCTTCGGGTCGTCGGCGCACTGAGCGTGGAACCTCGGATCCGCGTCTCGGCGATCCTCCGCTGGCGCGGACGGATCCTGCTGCTTCGGCACGAGAAGGGGACGAACGAGGTGTGGCTCCTCCCGGGAGGCGGCGTCCGAACCGGTGAGAGCTTGATTCACGCGCTCCGGCGCGAGCTGTGGGAAGAGACGGGGCTCTTCCCAGCGGGCGCTGAGGTGCCGCTCGAAGGACCTGTCGCACTGGTCGATTCGATCTCTCCAGAGAACTGGCCGAAGCGCAAGCACGTCGTGCACGTGATCTTCGCGGCGGACGTGTCCGGATCACTCGAGGACGTGACGTCTCAGGACACCGCGGTACGTGGTCACCGCGCATTCGACGCTAGCGAGTTGGACTCGATCGCTCTGCACCCGCCGATCCAGCGGTTCCTGCAGCGATGGCAGCCCGGCGACCCGTCGGTCTACCTCGGGGAGATGTGGGTTCCGTAGCTCGCACCACTTGGCACGTTTTCGCCACGGTCCGCGCACCACTCGTACATCTTTCCGCGATACGCTGACAGCGGGTGGTGGGCCGGGGTGCCCCTCGGAAATTCCGCTCCTAGCGGCGACCGCCGCGCTTTCGAGCCCGCTCCGCCGCGACGCGAAACGCCTCGGCTTCCAGCTCGTCCGGAAGCGGCTCCAAAGGTCGCGGGTCGCCTCCGGACGCATGCGCGAGCGCCTGGGCGAGGAGCCAGTCGGCCAGCCATGGGTTCCGCGGAAGCAGCGGGCCGTGAAGATAGGTTCCGATCGCCCGACCGATCCGGCATCCCTCGAACCCCGACTCTCCGTCGTTCCCGAATCCGAACAGCACGCGCCCGAGCGGCGCTGCACCGGGGTCGAGGAGCGTTCGCCCGGCGTGATTCTCGAAGCCGGCGAGCTGGTGCTTCTCACCCGGGTCGAGCTCGCACTCGAGTAGCACGTCGCCAATCATGCGCGTCGCTCCGGCGACGGTCTCGTGCGCGAACAGGCCGACGCCGGGCATGAACGACCCGTCGCGGCCCCGGTAGCCGCGACCGAGGAGCTGGTACCCGCCGCAAACCGCGAGTAGCGCCGCGCCGGACGCATGCGCAGAATGGATCGCTTCGCTTTTCTCGACCAAGTCCGGAGCGACGAGCGCTTGCTCGCGATCCTGGCCACCGCCGACGTAGAGGAGATCGTACGCATCTGGATCAACGGGATCGCCGATGCCAACCGAGCGGACCTGGAGCTCGTGGCCGCGGACGGTCGCACGCCGCTCGAGAACGGCAATGTTTCCGCGATCGGCGTAGATGTTCAGATAGCCGGGGTAGAGATGGCCAACGACGATTCTCATGGCCGCTCGCCCTCCCAGTACGGGCGCACGAGCCCTCGCGCCGAGAGGATCTCACGCAGCGCCAGCATCGCCGTATAGGTCGGGAGGACGACGAGCTCCGTGCCTGCATCGACCAGCTCCAAGCCGCGGTCGAGCGCTCGCTCGAGCGACGGCTCGACCTCGAGCCGTTCGTCGGGAAGTCCGCCGTACAGCAGTCGTAGCCCAAGCTCGGCCGCCCGGTCGCCGCTCACCACGACGCGCCCGACGTGCTCCAGGATAGGCTCGAAGTCGACGTCCCAGATCCATGAGACGTCCTGCCCGTCGGCAATTGCGTCATTGAGCGCGAGCACGAGAACCGGCGGTACCCCGGTCTCGAGGGTGCGGAGCACCTCGTTCGCCCCGGCTGGGTTCTTCACGAGGAGGACGACGACCGTCTTTCCACCGGTCGGGATCCGCTCGAACCGCCCGAATGCGGCGCTGAACGCCTCGAGGCCGACCCGAACGTCGCTCAGCGACGCGCCGAGGGCCAGCGAGAGCGTTGCTGCCGCAGTGGCGTTGTAGACGTTGTAGAGGCCCGGGAGGCCAAGCTCGATGTCAACGGAGCCGGCCGGCGCGTCAATCCGGAACCGCGAGGCGACGAGGCCACGAAGCTCGATCTCCCGTGCAGCAACGTCGAGCGAGGGTCGCGCGTGCTCACAGGCAGGGCAGCGGTAGTCGCCGAGGTGGCCGACGTACGCCGCCGCGTACTCGTACGGGGTGCCGCAGCGAATGCAGTACTTGGAGTCGGAAGCATGCTGGAGCGCCGGGCGCGCATGACGCGGGTCGTCCAATCCGAATCGAACCGCGTGCGGACGCGCGTCCGCGAGGCTTGCGACCACCGGGTCGTCGGCGTTGACCACGAGCGTCGTCTCGTCGGGGAGAGCCCCGATCGCATCCCGCCACCGCTCGGCTACGAGCTCGAGCTCGCCGTAACGGTCGAGCTGATCGCGGAAGAGGTTCGACAGTGCCACGACTCGTGGCTGCAGCCGAACGGTCGCCTCGGGGAGTGCACCCTCGTCCACCTCGAACAGGCCCAGTTCCGCACGTCGCGCCGTCGCGAGCTCGGACGCAATCCCTGAGAGCAAGTTCGCGCCGGACTGGTTCCACGCGAGGCGGGTCTTCCCACCGAGAATCCGCGCTGCCATCGCCGTGGTCGTCGTCTTCCCGTTGGTAGCCGACACGACGGCGCTGCCCTGCGGCAACCGTGCCGCGAGAGCATCGACGGATCCCGGATCCAGCTTCCAGAGGAGCTTTCCGGGAAGAGTGGTGCCGCCGCCGCGGCCCGCCACGCGCGAGAGCGCTCCTACGCCACGCGCCGCCAGCGTCTCGATCCCGACTCGAACCCCCATCCGCGGCGAGGGTACAGAGTGGGGATGGGCGCCCGCCCGCTCTGACGTGCTTGCAGAATCTCCAGAACGCTCTAAGCTAATTGCAGGTATGGCTCGACCGCGCGCACGCAAGCGTGGCCCGTTGCGCATCGACGAGGCGGAACTCGCCGCATTTCGCGCGGGCTTGCGCCGTCGCTACTCGGACGCCGAGATCCTCGAGGAGCTTCGCGCCGCCGCAGAAAGGCTCGGACGCTCGCCGACGATGCGTGAGTTCGCGCAGGATCCCGAGGCGCGAGTTCATCCTCAGACGGTTATCGAGCACTTCGGAACCTGGAATGCGGCGAAGCGCTCAGCAGGACTCTTCCCGCGTCGCTTTCTCACCCGCGACGATCTCCTGGATCAGCTCCGTACGCTGGGAGACGAGCTGGGGCGCACACCGACCGCGCGCGACCTGGCCGCCCGTCGGCGCGCGCTTCCCTCGGCGTCGCTCTATGCGCATACCTTCGGCTCTCTTGCGAACGCGCTCCGCGAGGCCGGGTTCGAGGTGCTTTCCGGCGAGGAGCGCCTCGAGCGCGCGATTGAGCAGGGGGCAGAGCTCGCGCGGGCCATCGGCCGCCTGCCCAAGATGTCCGACTGGGCGGACGCGCGACGAGACGATCGCGCCCTTCTGTCCGAGTGGCAGGTCTATCGGTTGCTCGACGTGCCGCGCGGAGCTTGGACTGCGTTCCAGTTCCTCGTCCGCGAGCGTCTGCGAGACGAGGGCCTCGACGTCTTGCCGGACGGGTCCCTACACGGCGGCAGCTGAGGCCAGTGCGGCGAGTCGCTCGAGGCACGACACGGCCTCGCGCGAGGCCCTGACGGGCGGGCGGTAGTCCTCCTCGCGATATCGGCGATCGGGCCGGAATCGCCGCTCGCGAACGATCTCTCCTCCGGCCACACGGAGGAGGCGACCCTCGCGCACCTCGTGCACCTGGAGACGCGTCTGGAGCGCCGCCTCGACGATCCGGAGCGCACGCCGCGTCGAGGCAAAGTAGAGCTCGTGCCGACTCCGCCCGATCCATAGCGGACGCAGGCGCCCTCGCGCGAGGTACAGCGTCCTCGAGTCTCGCTCGTCCATCCACGCCGCGGCCATCGCGCCGCGCAACTGGGTGAGGGCTCGAGTGTCGTGGCGATGGTGCTCCACGAGCGCGAAGATCGCCTCGGAGTCGACGGTCATGTTCGGTTCCTCGCGATCGATCCCGTAGCGCGCGAGCAGCGCGTCGTCGTTCTCGATGACTCCGTTGTGGATCCCCACTACGGCGCCATGCCGGATGGGATGGTTGTTGGCCTCGATATCGGGGTGGCCCTTCGTGAAGTCGCGCACGTGGATGAGTGCCTGCTGCGCGGAGCGGGGGAGAGCGATCTCGTCGAGGAGGGCACTTGCCCCGCCGCGCAACTTCGTCACGTCGATTGCTCCCTGGTCGCGGCGCCACGCGTACCCGACCGCGTCGGCGCCGCGCTCGGCGATTCCCGCGAGGAGTGCCTGCGCCGCGAGCGTTCGCTCGACGGTCGAGTCAGGACTGAGGCTGTAGCCGGCTATGCCGCACATGAATCGCTCTTCGACTCCCAGGGTCGGACGCCACAAGCATCTATCTAAAGACCGTAGACGCCAGGGACGAAGGCACTGTTTGTGAGGACCGTGTTGCACACGTTCGATCGGCTTCTCGCTCGAGCGGCAGATCCCTCGTCGGGGATGTCATCCCTCAAGGGGGGCAACCTCACGGTCGATACATCCGCCGTGGAAGGGAACGCCGCTGAGCATCTCTTCGATCCTGCGGACGAAGAAGTACAGGTCGCAGCCGACGAGCCGGCATCGCGAGAGCGACCGGATCTCGCTGGACCGAGCCCCGACGATCCGCTGAAGCTATACGTCCGCCAGATCGGTGATGGTCGCCTCCTCACGCCGGCCCAGGAGCGCGAGCTCGCGCGCCGCAAGGACGCAGGCGACGAGGCCGCGAAGCGAAAGCTCATCGAGTCGAACTTGAGACTCGTCATGTCCATCACGCGCAACTACACGCGGGCCGAAGTCCCGCTGCTCGACCTCATCCAAGAGGGCAACCTCGGCCTCATTCGTGCGGTCGAGAAGTTCGACTACAAGATGGGGTTCAAGCTGTCCACCTATGCCACCTGGTGGATCAAGCAGTCGATCTCCCGAGCGCTCGCCGAGCAGGGACGCACGATCCGACTCCCCGTGCACGTCGCCGACCAGGTGCGCAAGGTCACGAAGACCCGGCGTCTGCTCGGCCAGAAGCTGAACCGAGATCCATCTCTCGAGGAGATCGCCGCCGAGATCGGGATCACGCCGGAGCGTGTTCAAGAGCTGCTCGAGCTCGTTCTCGACCCGGTGAGCCTGGAGACTCCGATCGGGGACGGAGACTCGAGCGTGGCCGATCTCATCCCGGACACAAACGCGAAGCAACCAGAGGCTGAGACAGCCGACCGAGCTCGCTCGTCGGAGCTCCTCGATGCACTTGCGAAGCTCCAGCCCCGCCAGCGCCGCGTGGTCGTCGAGCGCTTCGGCCTCGACGGCGTTCGCCCGCGGACACTCGAAGAGGTGGGAAAGAACCTCGGCATCACCCGCGAGCGCGTCCGTCAGCTCGAAGCACGAGCGCTACGCGAGCTGCGAGCGGTCGCGCCCGGGCTCGAGCTGTACCTCCGTACCTAGAGACGCCGCTTTCGTCGGCCTGGGGCGTCAGGTCGCGTCGACGGCCTGCATCTCGCGCAGGCTGCCGAGGCGCCGGAGCGATTCGAGCTCGATCTGCCGCACGCGCTCGCGGGTGAGCCCAAGCCGCCTCCCGATCTCCTCGAGTGTTTGCGGCTCCGCACCTGTGATCCCATAGCGCATCACGACCACCTCGCGCTCGCGCGGGGGGAGAGCTGCGAGCGCGTGCCGCAGGGCTTCGCTCCGTAGATGGAGCTCGACAGCCTCTTCGGGGAGGGGTTCGTCGCCTGCGACGAAGTCGCCGAACACCGCGTCCTCGCCGTCGCCGACGGGGGCGTCGAGACTCGTCGAAGCGCGGGCGGCCGCCCGTACCTCGAGCACCTGCTGGACGGTCAGCGACGCCTCGTCGGCGATCTCGTCGAGCGTCGGCTCGCGCCCGAGCTGCGTCCACAGCAGGCGGTCGGCGCGGTTGATCTTCTGCAGTCGCTCGACGATGTGGACCGGCATGCGGATCGTTCGCGCCTTGTCCGCCAGCGCTCGCGCGACGGCTTGGCGGATCCACCACGTCGCGTAGGTCGAGAACTTGAACCCGCGACGCCAGTCGAACTTCTCGACCGCCCGAATGAGCCCGAGCGTCCCTTCCTGGATGAGGTCGAGGAACGGAAGCCCCTGGTTGCGGTAGTTCTTGGCGATCGAGACCACGAGGCGGAGATTCGACTGGATCATCCGCTCCTTGGCGTCCATGTCCCCGCGCTCGATCCTCTTCGCGAGCTCGACCTCCTGAGCGGCGGTGAGAAGCTGGTGCCGGCCAGCCTCGCGCAGAAAGAGCTGTAGCGCGTCGGTGGTCGTCTCAACGGGCGCGGTCAACGCAACAACGGCCTCCGAGTGCGGCGTCTGCTCGACGATCTCGATGCTTCGCTGGTCGAGCTCCCGCAGGAGCACGTCGTGCTCGAGCTCTGTGAGCTCGTACGCCTCGGCGATCTCGGCCAGATCGGACGCCCGGATGGTCCCGACCTGCTCGGACTGCTCGAGCAAGAGCCGGATGTCCTCGAAGCCGAGGATGTTGTCGATGTCGATTTGGGTCACGCGCGGCGGGGGAACGGAACGAACGCGGTAGGTGACACTCTCTCGCGTCTGGCGCGCCATGTCTAGGGGTCACACGAGAAATCCCTCGGCTGGTGACCGCAATCGCCTTCACGCACGATAATCAGCGTTATGTCAAGTTGAGGGGCGACTCGCCCTCGACCACCGTCGCCGCGATCGTGAAGTCCCTCCCGCACCGCGCGCACCGGAGGTCGACACCGACGACGCCGGCGAGCTCTCGTCCGCAGTAGGGACAGAAGCGAACGGCGCCGGTCACGGCCTCGGCCGCCGCGAGCGCCCCGCGATCGACCCAGTGCAGCACGGGCACGGTGACGGTGAATGCGGCGAGCACGATCATGACGACGCCGAGAGCGCGGAGGTACGCGTCAGCAGGGTCATCCCCCAGCCACAGCAGGAGGCTAATCATCGCGGCGCCGAGGCCGAGCAGCGCGAGCGTCACGGTGAAGATCCATGCATGCCTTGGCGCGAGCCGCGCAGGCGCCAGGAGGCTTGCGGCCGCACATGCGACAGCCACCGCGAAGATGGTGCCCATCGTCTTTCCCCAGATCTCACTCTCTGGCTCGGCCCAGATGCCGGCGACCGCGAGCGTGAAGCCGACCCCGCCGAGGACCGCCCCGACGGGCGGCACGGGCCCGAGGAGCCTCCGCTCCCACGCCGGTTCGCAGGCAAGTGCGAGAACCACCGCGCCCGTGACACAGAGCGACGTCCCGAGGATCTTCCCCTGCGTCTCTCCGAAATCCGGTGCGAGCACCGCGTAGATTCCGAGGGCCGCGTTCACCGCGATCGACACGAAGAAGATCCCGAGGCCTAATCGGCGCATCCTGCGGCCCACCGGCCGACGCGCGCTCAAAGGACGCGAGGCACCCGACCCTACGTGGCGAAGGATGACGGACATGAACAACACCTCCAGCTAAAGCGTGGTGCACCGGCTCCGTGACGCCATCGGGGCTCTCCCTGATCAGCCGTCGGGACTTTGTGGAACCTCCGATGCCGCGGTGCTAGCGCTAGAAGGTCGCCGCCCGCACCCCGCTCACGATCGCGAGCAGCACGAGCGCTGCAACGATGAGCCTGTAGACGACGAACACGCTGTACGTATTGCTGCGCACGAAGCCGAGCAGCCAGTCGATCGCGAGGAGGCCGCTCCCGAGCGCGGCGAGCGTTCCGACGACGAAGGGGCCCTGCCAACCGGCGGGAAGATCGCCCAGGAGAACGTCCCCCACTCCCTTGAGCGCAACCGCCCCGAGCACCGTCGGGAGCAGCAGCAGGAACGAGAATCGCGCCGCGCCGTCGCGATCGAGCTTCATGAAGCGGCCTGCCGTGATCGTGATGCCGGAGCGCGAGACGCCGGGTGCCAGCGCGAGCGCTTGGGCGCAGCCCATGATCAGCGCGTGCCCCAGGCCAAGATCGCCCATGGCGCGGCTCTGCGCCGAGCGGTCGGCCCAGAACAGGAGCAGCGCACCGCCGGCGAGGAGGAGAAGGATCTGCCACGGCTCTCCAAGCTTGTCTGCGATCAGATCTTCTCCCGCCAGGCCGGCTAGCCCCGCCGGAATCGTGGCGACGAGCACGAACCAGGCGATTCGTTCGTCGGATGACTCGACGCGCCTTCGTCCGATGGAACCGAACCAGGCGTGGACGAGTCGAACGATGTCACCCCAGAAGTACGCCCCCACGGCGACGAGCGTCCCGAGATGGAGCGAGACGTCGAAGGTCTGGTTGAAGCGGTCGTTCTCTTTCAGATACGTCCAGTCGGCGCCCCAGGGAACGAGGATCAAGTGCCCGGATGACGAGACCGGGAGGAGCTCGGTGAGGCCCTGGACGACGCCGAGGACGAACGCCTGCCCGTTCGTGAGGGCTGCCGGGTCGTCACCGACCCCGAGCAGGGTCAAGACCGCGGCAAGCCCGAGCGCCGCCCCCGCGACGCTGTACACGACGGAGCGGCGCACGCCGAGATCCTACGTTCAGCCACGGCGGGTGACGGCAGAAGAAAACGAGCGCAAATTGCGGCAATCCGGTGAACGCGGGCCTTGACCGCTTCGGCCCCGTCCAATAGCTTCCCCTTTGCACCGAGCACGGAGCGCGACTAGGTCGAAGCGCAGCTCGCAGGCTCTACGCGGAAGCGGACGGTCAGCGGGTTGTGTGGACGAAAGCGCCACCGGCTCGGTGAATTTTTTTGGTCCTTTCTTGGGGTCAGGTCTTGCATTCCTACACCACGCTTGGTGTTGGAATGCAAGACCTGACCCCGCTAGGATCGGTTCCAATGCACCTCCGAGCTCCGAGCATCGACCAAGGCGTCCACGCGTTCGGCTGGTCGGTCGTGTTCTTCCTCTACATGTGGCTCGGCGGTCTCGCGATCGACGTGCCGGGCGGCCTGGCGTTCGTCGTCTCGTTGCTCGCAGCGGGAGCGATCTTCCTGTTCGTCAGGACGCGCGGCGGCGACGGCCCCCGCCGGCGCTAGACGAATCGTTCAGTCGCGCGCGACGCGTTTGTCGCTGAGAGCGGCAACGAGTCGGTCTGCGAAGTCGCGGCCGAGTGCAGCCTCAAGGCGATCCACGGCGGGTGTCTTGGTGCCCGTGTCTCTCCCGGCGATTGCGCTGACATCGGCAAGGAGGCGCCTCGAACCAGCGGGCGCGACTGTAGTGAGGACGGCGGCATTCATGTAGCGAGCATCGGCCGCCGCTCGCTCGCTGCCGATCCCTGGCGGGAGTGAACGTCGCGCGCGAGCCGGTCGTTCAGAGCTCGAGATCGAGTCTCCTCTCGTCGAAGGTCGCCGAGTCGAGCTCAGCGCGGAAGTCGGCGGCGGCACGGAGTGCATCGCGTTCGAAGACGTGCGCCACTACTCCGACGTGTGCATCGTTTCGAAACGGGATGTCAACGTGCTCACGCGTCACCAGGTTCACCGAGACCGACGAGCACGCCGGGCACTGGACGGCGACTCCGAAGGCGCGCCCGCCCGGAGCAATCAGCACGAACGCAGACGGCGTTACCGGGCGCGGCCGACCCTCGAGAAAGCAGAAGAAGCTCCACGGCCACTCCCCCGCGCGGATTCGGCCCGCAGACAGATCGACCAGCTCCGTCGCGATCGGGTCGTCGTGCGCGGTCATCAGGTTCCTGAACGTGCGATCGATCGTCGTGCCGAGATGCGCCCAGTCGAGATCGTCGTGCGCGATCAGACCCGCATGCTCGCCGCCGCACCCACAGGCGAACTGAATGCGGTACACCGCGGGATGGACAGCTCCTGGGAGGCGGTCGAGCGTGCGGAAGGCCGACAGCGGCACCTGCGCTCCGCGCCCGTGTGGGCACGAGAACGAGTATGTGCTCGTCAGCGGGTCATACATGGTCTCGTTGTAATCGGCGGCTCGGACGCCGCCACCACCCCTCAGTAGGTGATGAGCGAGTGCACGTCGTAACCGGCGAGCTTGTCGCGGCCGTGCAGGAACGTCAGCTCGAGCACGAACGCGATTCCGACGACGACGCCCCCGAGGCCTTCGACGAGCTCCACCTTCGCCTTCGCGGTCCCTCCGGTCGCGAGAACGTCGTCGAGCACGATGACCCGCGAACCAGCCGGCACGGCGTCACGGTGCACCTGGAGACTGTCCGAGCCGTATTCGAGCGAGTAGAACGCCTCAACAGTCTCGCGGGGGAGCTTTCCAGGCTTTCGAGCGGCGACAAATCCCGCGCCGAGCGCATACGCGAGCGCTGAGCCAAAGATGAACCCCCTCGCCTCCGCGCCAAGGATGAGCTCGGGGTCACGGGGCCGTGCCCAGTCGGACAGCCGGCGGATGGTCTCACTGAAGTACTCCGGGTCCGCGATCAGCGGCATGAGGTCCTTGAAGACGACCCCCGCGGTCGGGAAGTCCGGTACGTCCCTGATCCGGTCGCGCAGGTCGAGCGTCACGACGTGCGCTCTACCGTCGAACGCAGATCGCGCAGAAAGAGAAGATGCGAGAGCTCCTGCGCGACTCGAGAGAGCACCTCGAGGTCGTCGAGCGCGTTCTTTCGACGCTCCGCATTGCGGGAGCGCAGACCCGGAGCGACGAGCTGCTCTACGAGCGCTGCTTGCCTCCCGGCCGCTGTGAGGAACGTTCGCAGGTGACGCCCGTCGACGCCGAAACGCGCAAGCCTGGCGCACACGGATGCGATATCCGCCTCGCCCTCCCCGTACAGGCGCTCGCCCGCCTCGTTGCGAGAGACGATGAGGCCGTACTCCTCGAGCTGTCTTACGAAGTCGAGCGACACCGAGGCGCGATCGCATAGCTCGGCCTCGTCGATCTCGTCCTCACGATCGGTAATCCCGACCGCGCGACGTCTCGTCCGCTCCGCCGATGCGCCGGGCCCTGCCAGCTCTTCGCGGATGACGCGAAGCGGCAGGAACTCGTCACGCTGGAGGCGCAGGATCGTCGTCAGGCGCTCGATGTCGTCCGGAGCGAAGAGCCGGTAACCACCCCGTGTCCGCTTCGGTGCGATGAGGCCCTGGTCCTCGAGGTAGCGGATCTTCGAGACCGAGATGTCGGGAAACTGCTCGCGAAGCTCGCCGCAGACGGAGCCGATCGTACGGAGCCGAGGCTCCGCCTCGCCCTTCTCACGAGGTGTCGCGACGGTGCTCATCGCTGGAGGAACGTCAGTCGGTACTTGCCGATCTGCACCTCGTCGTCATCCTCGAGGACGGCCGACTCGATGCGCTTGCGGTTCACGTACGTCCCGTTGAGACTGCCGAGATCGCAGATGGAGAACGTCTCGCCTTCACGCAGAAGCTCGGCGTGCCGCCGCGACACGGTCACGTCGTCGAGGAAGACGTCGCATTCGGGAGACCGGCCGATCAACGTCCTCCCCTCCCCGGGTTGGAACGACTGTCCCGCCATGCCGCCACCGGAGCGCACCACCAGTGCAGGCCCTGTGATACCCAGCGCAGTCAGGAGATCGACCTCCTCACCGTCCTCGTCGATATCGAAGCTCATCGTCGTCTCGGAGCCCGTGTCGGTTGCGAGAAGCGCGCCGCAGCGAGAGCAGTAATTCGAGGCCTCCGGGTTCTGGAAGCCGCATTCCGGGCAGTAGACGTGGCTCACGCGTCGTCCGTGGGAACGGCCTTCGCGGTAAGAATCTCGCTCAGGCGCTCGACGTCCGCGAGCTTGGCCTCCCCCGCGCTCACCTGCTCGCGCAGACGTGCAACGAGCTCAGCGCGGAGGATGTCGATGCGTCCGTGAAGCACGCGGCGCTGAAGGGAGATCTCGTCCTCCTCCTTCTCGAGCCCGCGAATCATCTCGCGCAGGTCGTCGTCGGTCATTATCGAGAGATCAGGATGTAGTTCCACCGGGTGGCCTTTCCTCGAGGGTCACCTGAGTAAAGCAGTACCCACGCCGAGGGGTCAACCTCAGGTTGAGAGTTCAGACTCTCTGGTTCGCGCCCGAAGCCGATCTCCCTGCCCAACGGTGCTTCAGCTTTGGCGCAGCAGGCTCCTCGCACGCACGAGGTACTGGACGCCGGCGCCGATCGCGAGCGCGATGCCGATCGCGAGCAGCACGAGCGGCCAGCGCGTCCTTTCCTCGGTCACGAGCACGAATCCGAGGGCCGCATAGAGGACCCAGGTCGCGAGCTTGCCGAGGAACGTGACCTCGAGCTGGTAGCCACTCGGCGCGAGCACCTTGTAGCCGACGATCAACACTAGGTCTCGCGCCAGGATGACGAGAGCCGCGAGAAGCGGGATCCGGCCCGTTGCCCACATGAGGACGACTGCGGTGCCGATCATGAGCCGGTCGGCGAGTGGATCGGCCACCTTCCCGAAGCTCGACTCCACCTGCCAGCGGCGCGCAAGGAAGCCGTCGAGCTGGTCGGTGAAGGCAGCCGCGGCGAAGAAGATCCCAGCCCCCCAGGCCGGGCCGTCTCCCGCCTCGAGGTAGAGCCAGGCGAAGATCGGAATCGCGGCGAAGCGAGCGATCGTGAGCGCATTCGGAATTCGTTGTCGCAGCTCGTACCAGGCCACGGCCGGAACCCTACGACGTATCGCCCGATCGGGACCCTCGGGGTCTGACCCCTGGACCTGGCTTGGGGTCTGACCCTATTCGCAGACCCTGGTAGCGTCGCGCGTCGTGGCAGGCACGCTCCGACTCCCTGGGTTCGTCAACGCCCATAGCCATACGTTCCAGCGCGCTCTGCGCGGGAGCGCGGCCGGCGGCGACTTCTGGGCGTGGCGAGAGACGATGCTCGCGGAGGCCGAGCACCAAACGCCGGACCTCGTCCGGGCGTCGTACGAGCAGACCTACCGCGAGATGCGCCTCGCCGGGTACACGGCCGTCGGCGAGTTCCACTACCTCGGCGTCCCTGAGGCACTCGCCGCGGCGGAAGCCGCGTCCGCGGTCGGCATCGAGCTCGTGCTCCTCCACGTCGCGTACGCGCGGGGCGGCCTCCCCCGCTTTCGCCAGGAATCGGTCACGGCGTATCTCGCCGAGGTCGAGGCCTTGCGCTCGGCGGGCCTGCGCGTCGGCGTCGCCCCCCACTCCGTGCGTGCGTGTCCAGCCGAGTGGCTCGAGCAGATCGCACGCTACGCGGACGCCGAAGCCCTTCCGCTCCACGTCCATGCGGACGAGCAGCCGCGCGAGATCGAGGAGTGCCTGGCCGAGCACGGCTGCCGCCCGATCGAGCTGCTGGCGCGCACAGGCTGCCTCGGCGAGCGCACGACCGTCGTTCACGCCACGCACGCCGATGGGCCGGAGCTCGACCTGCTCGCCTCGACCGGAGCCGCGATCTGCGCGTGTCCGACCACCGAAGCCGACCTGGGCGACGGCTTCCTGCCCGCCGAGCGGATTCGAACACGCGCGATCCCACTCTGCATCGGCTCCGACTCGAACGTGCGCATCGACCCGTTCGAGGAGCTGCGCGAGCTCGAGGGCATCGCGCGGCGGCAGACCGGTCGCCGTGGTGTGTTCTCGACTGACGAGCTCCTGCGCTTCGGCTCCGCGCAGGGCGCGCAAGCCATCGGCCTCGACGCGTGGCCGGAGATCGAGATCGATCTCGGGCATCGCTCGCTCGCAGGCGTCGAATCGGACGACGTCGCCGCTGCTCTCGTTGCCGGCTGCGGCGCTGACGTCGTCAAGGGATGATCGACGCGCGCTGCAGCGTTTGAGACCAACAGTGGACGTCACCGAGACAACCTTCGAGCAGGACGTGATCGAGCGATCGCGCGAGACTCCCGTGATCGTCGACTTCTGGGCTGCGTGGTGCGGTCCTTGCCAGGCTCTCACGCCGGTGCTCGAGCAGGAGGTCGAGAGGCGCGGTGGCGAGGTCGTCCTCGCCAAGGTCGACGTCGACGCGAACCCCGGGCTCTCCACGACATATCGCGTTCAGGGCATCCCCGCCGTCAAGGGATTTCGCGACGGCCGCGTCGTTACCGAGTTTGTGGGAGCGCGAGCGCCAGCGGCGGTTGCGAGTTTCATCGACGAGCTCCTGGCGCCACCGCGCGTCTCGACGCTCGTGGAGGAGCTCCGGGCGAGCGGTGAGCTCCCCGGCGTGCTCGGCGCTCTCGAAGAGAGCGATATCGAGCTCGCACTCGATCTGCTCCTGGACGCGATCCCCGGCTCCTCTCCCGAGCGCCGGGAGTGGCTGCGTGAGGTAGCGGTCGCGGTATTCCACGACCTCGGCCACGACGACCCCGTCACCGTCGCCTACAGGCGACGCCTTGCGACGGCGCTCTACTGACGAGCCGCTGCGCGGAGCCGCGCGGCCCAACCGGACGTCGCGGTCAGATACGCACGCTGGGCGGCGACGCCGTTTTTCCCCCACGCACCCTCGTAGCTCGGCCTTCCGACCTGCAAGCGCGCGGGTTCTATCTGCGTCCCCTCTTGCCATTCGTTGTAGCTCGTGATGGTCACGAGATCGGCGCCGGCGCGAATTGCCGTCTTCCACATCCGGTCGTAGGTCACGCCGTGCTGGCGTGGACGGATCGCCTCATCGCGGGTTGCCAGCCGTGCGTCGTAGCCTGGACCGACCGACGGGGCGCACAGCAAGCCGGCGGTGTGCGCCTGAGTGCAGAGTCGTTTGAACAGCGATCCGTTCCAGGTGACGACGTCGTAGGTGTAGAGGCCGTCGAACCCTGAGGCCTTCGCCCGCCCGACGAGCGTCGTGTGCCCGAAGATGCGGACGCCGTCCAGCGGAGCGAGTGCGTCAGCCCAGGCGGCAGCCGGATCGCGGTCGGCATCGTAGACGTAGAAGTCGGTGTACCCGCCTTCCGTCTGGAGGCGGGCGATATCCTCGGCTGCCTTCGCCGGGGTCCGGGCGCGATACGGCTCGACGTGGATGGCGACCTCGAGGCCCTGACGTTGCGCGGCCGGCGCGACGATGGCGAGACGGTCGTTTTCGGGAGAGTCGAAGCCCCACCACGAGACGACGGCAGTGTCGACCCCGGCAGCCGCGATCTCCCGCATCTGTGCGGCGACGATCTTGGCGTTCGACGACGAGTACAGCCCGCGACTCGGAAAGTACGGCGTCGAGAGCACCGGCGCCCCGTCGTGCTCGACGTACCAGTGAGCCCAGCGGCCGTCCCGCACGGGGGTCGAGTACCACGGGTAGTAGAAGATCGAGACACGGTTCGCGCCAGCGTCGAGCTTCCCGAAGCCGGCGGCAGCGGGCAGCGCGAGAACGGCGGCACAGATCGCCGCGGCGAGGAATGTCCAGATTCGTGCTCCGCTCACGCCGCGCGGGACTTTACCGCCAGGTCCCGACCGACGCATCTACGATCCAGCGTTGATGGGCGTCTACCGGTACCTGATCGTCGGTGGCGGGATGACCGCGGATGCCGCCTGTCGCGGAATCCGCAGCCACGACGCGGACGGCGCCATCGGGCTCTTCACCGCAGAGGCGCACGCGCCGTATGCTCGTCCGCCCCTCTCCAAAGCTCTCTGGGCAGGGAAGGGCGAGGACTCGGTATGGCGTGGAACGCCTGAGCTCGGTGTCGACATCCATTTCGAGCGACGGATCGTGCGGCTCGATCTGGATTCCCGGGCAGCGACGGACGAGGCCGGCGAGACCCACTCGTACGAGCGCCTCCTGCTCGCGACGGGCGGCACCCCGCGTCGGCTGGCTGCTGGAGGCGACGACATCGTCTACTTCCGGACGCTCGACGACTTCCGCCGTCTGCACGCGCTTGCCGGCGACGGCGTGCGGGTCGCCGTCATCGGGGGCGGCTTCATCGGCTCGGAGATCGCAGCTGCGCTCGCCACGAGCGGCTGCGCGGTCACCATCGTGTTCCCCGAGAGCGGGATCGGCGCGCGCCTCTTTCCCTCCGGCCTGTCGAGCTTCGTCAACGACTACTACCGCTCGAAAGGTGTCGATGTCGTGCCCGACGAGCTCGTCGAGGAGATCGCTCGGGACGGCTCGGCGTTTCGACTGACGACCAACGCCGGGCGAGCGATCGAGGCCGACGCGGTCGTCGCCGGGCTCGGGATCGTGCCCGCGACCGAGCTCGCGGAGCAGGCCGGACTCGATGTCGACGACGGCATCCTTGTCGACGAGCATGGGTGCGCAGCTGGACGCGACGACGTGTTCGCGGCCGGTGATGTTGCGCGGTTTCCCGTGCCCGCGCTCGGGGAGACAAGGCGCGTCGAGCACGAGGATCACGCCAACACGCACGGCCGCATGGTCGGCGCCAACATGGCCGGAGCGCACGAGCACTACGACCACCTTCCGTTCTTCTACTCGGATCTCTTCGAGCTCGGCTACGAGGCCGTCGGAGACGTGGACTCGCGCCTCGCCACAGTCGAGGAATGGGCCGAGCTCAACCGCAAGGGCATCGTCGGCTACGTCGACGGCGACGGAAGGGCGCGCGGTTTCCTGCTCTGGGACGTCTGGGGCAAGGTCGATGCGGCCCGAGAGCTGATTCGCGCGGGAGCGGCGATCGACGGTGCCGCTCTGCGCACCCTCGTCGACTGAAACGCGGGAGCGAGTCCGCTGAGTCGCGCAACGAGCGCCAGAGCAAGGACGTCGAAGACGACGTAGCCGCTTGCGGCACCGCTGGGCGGATTCCCCTGCGAGAGCCCGAGCCCGGGAACCGCTGCCTCCCACGTCCAGGTGCCGAGTGCCGTTCCGTACAACTCGAGCCCGGCGACGACCACGAAGACGCCCGCGTAGACCGCGCGCCTCGTCCACAACAGCACGCCGATCAGGAACGCGCACCCCATCGCACCGACGACGTCTGACGCGGGCAGCACGGTCACTCCGGCGATCCCCCAGACGGCCGCGCCACCCCCCGCGACGCCGAGGAGCACGTTCGGACGTGCGCGCGCGAGCACGGCGAGTGCGAACCCGCCGAGATAGACGAGCCCGTGCCCCGGCGGGACGAACGCCGGCAGGTTCTCCAGGCGATAGCCGTAGAGCCCCCAGACGAGCGAGCCGACGACCTCTCCGAGTGTCGCGATTACCACCACCGCGAGCGCCTGCAGGCGTATCGTCGCCGGTTGGAGAGAGAGAAGCGCAGCGAGCACACCTGCGGTGAACACACCCAGCGCGAGCTGGCCCGTGCCGCCGACCTTCGAGTCCAGCCACAGGCCGCCCACGGTCCACGCGGAGACGACGAGGAGGACGAGAGCCGGGCGGCGCACTACCGCATCTTCGCGGACCGGCCGTCTGCCGGTTCGCAACCTCGGCTCGTTCTCGTCAGATCGCGCTGGCGACGATGAGGAACACCACGACGGCGAGCGCCGAGACGCCCACCAGCACGAAGAACGCGCGAAGCGCTGCGGTCACCTTGCCCCCTCCCGCTATTGACCGGTCGCTTCCACTCTACTGCACCTGGCGATGCCGCAACGTCAGCCGCGGACGAATCTCTTTCTGGGAGGCGAGAAAAGCCCGCGATTCCAGGGCTTTCCTCAGTCGGGGCGCCGAGATTCGAACTCGGGACCTCTGGTCCCCCAGACCAGCGCGCTAACCAGGCTGCGCCACGCCCCGTGGCGACTGACACCTTAGCCGACCTCAGAGATTGCGCCTCCGCAGCACGAACCCGAGCGGCAGGACCGCCGCGAGCACGACATAGGGCATCAGCGCGAACCTGCTCCCCTCGTGTCGTCGCTCCCGCGTCGGTCCGTCGCCGAGGGTTGAGCGCACCACAGCGGCCACCTCGTCGACCTGTCCCTCCTCGAACACGCGACCGCGGACGAGCGAGGCAACGTGCTGGAGCGCGGTGCGAGCAGCGGAATCGGGTCGATACCCCGGCTCCACCACACCGGTCTCATAGATCCGCTCTTCGGCGCTCCCGAACCGCACGAAGATCGTCTCCACTCGCGGGCGCCGCGCGAAGTCCGCCGCGAGCGCACTCGGGCTCGAGAGCGGCTGGCTCTCGCCGTCCGTGTAGACGACGAGCACGCGCCTCTTGGCGGTTGGCGAGAAGTACTTGAGCCTCGGCACCGCGCCGATCGCCTCGAGGCGCGTCGCGATGCCAGAGGAGCCCAATCTGGGAGGAGGTCGATCGACCCCCACGGAACCCTTCGCCGTTGCAACAAAGACGCGACGATCCGTCGTCGGAAACAGGTGCGGCAGCACGCGATCGGTCAGCGACGCGATGCCGACGGGCAGCTCGGCGAGCGCTTCTTCGAGCGCAAGCGTCTCCTCGCGGGCCCGTTCGAAGCGCGTCCGGGTATCCGGGGTCTCCGAGGCGAGCATCGACCGAGAGATATCGAGAACGACGAAGACCTCGGCATCGGTTCGCTCGGAGAGGGCGCGGGCGCTCGTCACGACCGGCTGCGCGGCGGCGACTCCGATCAGTGCGGGTACGAGGCCGAGACAGGCCGCGAGCGGCACCCACACGCGCCTGGAGGGCTCCGCGAGCCCGAGCGCGTTCCGTACGTGCTGCGCGCGTTGCAGGCGGCCGGCGAAGACGACGAGCGGAACAACGGCCGCCACAGCAAGAAGCGCGGCGACCGGTGTCAGGAACGTAACACGCACGCGTCAGTACCCACCACCCGAGGCGCCCTGTCCCGACAGGCGTCCGCGCGCAGCGCCACCAGTCGGCTCGTTGCTCGGGGTGAGGATCCCGCTGAACGCCCGAAGCGCCAGCTCGAGGTTGACTTTCGCGTCCTCGTTTCCCGGGTCGAGCTCGACCGCGTTTCGGAACGAGCCGAGCGCACCCTTGAGGATCTCGTCCCGCTCCTCGGGAGCCGAGTACAGGAAGCGCGCGAGGGAGAGGACGCCGAGGAGGTTCTGTAGCTCCGAGCGTCGGCCAGGATTCGACTCTTCGCGGCTGCGCGTCGTGAGGTCGAACTGCAGCTTCGCCCACTCGTTCTCGCGCTCGGGGTCGCTCACTTGAGCCACCTCGCCTGGGCGCAGCCGCTTGAAGAACGCGAGCGTCCGCCGATACGCGAGGTCGTCTTCAGCGCCGACGAGCCGTATGCCCACCTGCGCGGGCAGGCCGTCGACGTCGTCCCAGAGGCCGGCCTGCCGGAGGGGTGCGCTATGAAATCGCGCGTCGTCCGCTTCGATCGCGCCCGGTGCTCGTAACACGCCGATCGCGAGTAAGACGAGCGCGAGCGCCACGGGAACAGCGCAGATTGCGGCACCACGCAAGAACCATGCGCGCATGCTCACCGCCGCACCTCGAGCCTCGCGAGCAGTCGCTCGTTCGTCGCCAAGAGTACGACGAGCCCGAGCCCTGCGAGCAGGAACGCCCACGGCAGGTCGCCGAGGATGCTTTCCCCTGGCGCCCGCACGGCCTCGGCCTCGTTCGGCTCGGGGAGCAACGCGGCGCTTCCGAGCAGCTGCTCGACGAGGGCGCGCTTTTCCTCGCTCGGGAAGAGCGGGACGATCCGGATCTCGAATCCGTCCCGGCGGAGGTCGGCCAACACCTTGACCAAACGCTGCACTTCGTCCGGGATGATCTCGAGGTCGCTGAGAAGGACGATGGTGCCCCGCGAGCCCTCCCGGTCGAGCGCGTCACGGGCGGCGGTGAGCCCGACGGAGATCCGGGTACCCGCTCGGAACTCGTCCCAGGGGTTCGGAGGCGCGAGAGCTGTCGTAACCGGCTTGAAGAACCGCAAGAGCGGTTGGAGCTCGCGCCCCGAGGATCCGGGCGGAAGGAGCTCGTAGGCCGTGTCGGAGAAGACGATGAGACCGGCGCGCTCGTCCGTCTTCACGAGCTTGCGCACCGTGGCTTCGAACCCGCCCTCGAAGACGCTCGCCGAGAGGTCGAGAACGACCATCCCGCTCGAGCCCGAGGCCACGAGCGGCGCATGGCGGACGTCATACCGCCGGGCGACGAGCACCGCGACCGCAAGCGTCGCGCAGAGCGCAAGCGCGAGCGCCCCGCGCAGGATCGCGGTGCGCTTCGCCGGTTGGCGGAGTCGGCCGACCTCGCCGGTCGGGATCGCTCGACGCTCAGTCGTCACCGTCGTTCTCCCGGACTGCGCGCAAGAGCTCCGCCATCTCGTCCGGCGAGGGCGGCACCCGCGACCAAGCCTGCTCTCGCGCTCGGTCTGCGAGCTCGCCGCGTTCTGCCTGAAGCTCGAACGCGAGCGCCTCGAGCGCCCCGCGTCGCTCTCCGGCATCTGAGCGCCCACGCGCCCATTCGACGAGGGCGAGCGCGCGCTCGAGCGGTGTGGGCTCCGGCGCGGCCTCCTGGTCCCGCCCCGGCCGCCTGCGCCGGTAGCGAACGAGGAGCCCCGCAGGGAGGACCAGCAAAGCGAGTGCTCCCCCCAGGAGGCCCGCGCCGAGCAGGGCAGGGGGGGCGCGAAACGAGGGCTCGGAGACCGGCGTTACGTTCGACTCGAACGGGAATCCCAACCCGACGACGCTCGAGTCGCTCCAGTTGATTCGGGAGAGCGAGCGAAGCGGCGGCCACGTGATGCGCCCGAGCACCTTCGGCTCGAGACCGGCATCGTCGTCGTACAGCACCTTTGTCGCCGGAAACCGGTACGTGCGTTTTTCGTCGCGCTGCTGCCCGGAGAGGAGCGCGGGCAGGCCGGGCACCTGTGAGACCGTGATCTCCCCCTCGAACGTGCGCGGGATGCAGTCGGCGCCGAGGCAGCGGAGCTTGAGCTCGTAGCGAAGGTGCGTGAACCTGCCGACATCGCGGCGCGCCACGGAGGCCTCGCCGATTAGCTGGTACGGCTTGAAAGGCGCGTCGAGGCGGATGTTTCTGGGATCGATCCGGCCGCGGTCGACCACTACGTCGATCCGCGCGACGACCGGCTCGGCGAAGAGGTGGACCGACGGTTTCAGCGACCCCTTGACGGCCGATGCCTTGCCTTCGGGGAGCGCGGGAGCCGTGTCGCTTCCCCCACATCCCGCCAGGAGAAGCGCGCCGAGTGCGAGGACGTGCCGTCTCATGCTCGCCCTCGCGTGAAGAGCCGCTGGTCCGCCCAGCCTAGGAACGAGGAGACGACGTCGCGCCACTCGTGCGAGGACACGACGACCGGATCCAGGTCGAGTGCTCGCAGGTCGTCCAGGAGCTTGCGCCAGCGCCCCTCGTTCGAGGCGCGGAGGTCTTCCACCTCGCGCGCGGTAAGCATTGCGAGCGAAACCTCAGGGTCATGGGGACCGACGAACGGCACGACCAGGCCGCTCACGTCGGGGAAGCTCTGCTCCCAGAGCGGATCCTGGACGATGACCGGGACGATCTCGAAGCGCCGCTCGAGGGCATCGAGCCACACGTCCCGTGCCGGCGCTACGAGAAAATCCGAGACCATGAAGACGAACGTCCCGCCCGGGAGGTCTCGCTTGTGCTCGACCAGGTGTCGCAGACCCCGCGTCAGCGTGTCCTCGGGCGCTTCGAAGCCGCGTTCGAGCTCAGGACTGCCAAATCCGCGCTCGCTCCTCGGCGGGTGCCAGTACGCCTCTCCGCCACCCTCGTCGAAGTAACCCAAGAGGCCTCGCGCCGCCGCCGCGCTCGACCCGATCAAAGTCACCGCGTTCCGGATCGCCTCCGGCTTGCGCAGCCATGGCCACCCTTCGGGGAAGACGGACATCGACGGGCGCCGATCGCAGAGGACGACGACGCGCGGAGCCTCCTCCGCCTGGTGCTCGCGGACGACGAACTCCTCCGTCCCGCGTGCGAGCGAGAGGCGCGCCGACGCGTACCAGTCGATCTTGTCGACGTCGTCGCCGGGCTGGTACGGGCGGGAGCCAGCGACGTCGGAGCCGAGACCGCGACGGAGGCTGTGCAGGCCTCCGAACGGGAGGCCGAGCACCCGCCGCCGCGGGATCAGCGGGAACGTGGCCGTCACAGCGCGGCTGCGAGTGCCGCCTCGGCTTCGAGCTCTGCGCCGGGGCGCGGCGCGAGCGCGAGGCAGTGTTCCTGGAACCGCTGCGCCGCTGCCTCCCAGCCGATCTCGCGCGCCGTCGCCACGAAGCTCGGCGTGAAGACGATCCGATGCATGACGACTGCGAGGAACAGGCGCTCCACGTCGACCGGCGTCACGTATTCTCGTCCCTCGAGCAGTGCCCAGGCACGTGCCGCGCGCTCGAGGGCCAGGCTGCCGCGAACCGATGCGCCGATCGGCCTGATCACCCAGCGACGAAGCACCGGGTCGATGTAGACGTCGTGGACTGCGGACCGAAGTGCCTCGACGTCTACCACGGACAGAACCGGTCGCAGATTCCGAAGGGGATGGACGCGAAGCTGCTCTTCGACGATTGCCACCTCGTCGTCCTCCCCTGGGTAGCCGAGCGCCGTTCGCAGGAAGAAGCGGTCGAGCTGCGCCTCCGGGAGCGGGAACGTGCCCTCCTGCTCGATCGGGTTCTCGGTCGCGAGCACGAGGAAT
Source organism: Thermoleophilia bacterium (assembly GCA_016844515.1). The sequence continues at coordinate 24,089 of JAERMP010000003.1, forward strand.
GGATCAGGCAGCGCCCGGGTAACGCCGTCGATCGTGACCTGCTGCTCGGCCATGGCTTCGAGTAGTGCCGATTGGGTCTTCGGCATCGCGCGGTTGATCTCGTCGACGAGGAGGACGTTGGCGAACACAGGCCCCGGGCGGAACTCGAAGTCGCGCTCCCGCTGGTTGAACACGGAGAGACCGGTGACGTCTGTCGGCTGAAGGTCGGGCGTGCACTGGATGCGCGCGAAGGACGCTCCGTCGAGGCTCCCCGCGATCGCCCGGGCGAGGATGGTCTTTGCCGTGCCCGGCACGTCCTCGAGCAGCACATGCCCGCCGCACACGAGCGCCGCGAGGACGAGCGTGATCTCCTCCGTCTTTCCGCGTACCACGGTCTCGACGTTGGCGAGGAGCCGCGACCCCGCCTCCGTTGCCCGTGTCAGACCGCTGTCCCCGTTCGCCTCCATCACTCTCCCATCAGTCGGGAACACAGCTCCGGGAGGCGAAGAGGCGCGCCTTACCCGACTCGAATACCTCGGCGTAGGCAAGCGGCCTTCCGGACTGGGTGCGAACAGCGAGCTGAGCCTCCCGGATGACCGCGGCAGTAGCAGTGGTTAGCCACTTCTGCCCGAAGAGGCGCTGGACTCGAAGCGTCGTGGCCGTGCGGAAGACGGCGCGGATCCTGACGATGATCCCGCTCCGTGTAGTGCACTCGTACGCGTCGGAACCTACGTGCGCGCCCCCGCGAAGCTGACTCGCGGGCCCTCCAGAGAGGTCCTTCGCCGACAGCGCTGTGCGAGCCGTCGTCGGCTCGCACAACTGGGGGTTGATCGAGAGCCACCGGGTTTGGGCAGTTGCACCCGGATCGGGGAGGGGCGGTGGAGCGCCCGCGGACACACCGCCGAGGCCACCGTCGCGCGTCCCAATGCCCGCGCCCGCAAGCCACTTCCACCGCGGGCGATTCTCCGGGTCCCGGAAACCCGACACGGCGGACACCTCGATGACCCGAGCACCGGCCCAGAGACGAACCGAGCAGCTGAAGCTCAGATCGATGATCCGCGATGCGACCGGCTGCGCCGGAGCAGCGGGCTGGACGAAGAGCGCGACAGCCGCGACGCCGCTTACCACCAGTACGATGAGATTCCTCACCATCACTCCGGTGCGCAACCTCGAGCGGTGAAGAGCCGCGCCTTTCCGGACGCGGCAACATCCGCGTAAACGAGCTGCCTTCCGCCTTGGATTCGGACTGCAAGCTGCGCTGTCCTCACGGCAACCTGCGTTCTCAGGAAACCACGGGCATGTTGCAATCTCGCCGAGGACTCGAGCGTCGCTCGAATCCTCACCAGGACGCGAGATGGAGCCGAGCAGTCGACAACTTCGCCAAACGGCCCCGCCACCCCACCGCGGAGCCCTCTTGCGGTGAGAGGGATGCGTGCCGTGGTCTTCGTGCAACCCGTGGTCCTCAGCGCCAGTGTTCCGGAGCTGCGCACAGGCGAGGCCCCCCATCCCGAGTCGAGCGTTGTCGATGAAGAGGGCTTTCCCGCGGTGATCCACGCCAGGGAGTTGTCGAGCAACTCCGGGGTGTTCCTGACTCCCGCCGAACCTCCGGTGCTGACAGCCGCGAACGGGAGCTGCCTCCATCCCGTCGCGCTCTCTCGAATGCCTGAGTAGACCCTTGCCTCTACTCCGTAGATGCCGCCGAGTACGGCGGTCGAGCACAGCACCGTTCGATCGATGACGGCACACTGCCTCGTGATCGCGAGGCTTGGTAGAAGCCACGACCAACCCGTCGAGCTGACGCTGGGCTTCGGCCAGGAGACGCGAGCTCGGCGTCGGAGTCCCGAAGTAGAACGTGAGATCGACGTTGTAGTTGCCGATCCGCGCCCGCAGCTGGTAGTTAGCGAGGGGCTGATCCGGCCGAACCTGCGCGCCCCACTGAACGTACGGAACGGCGTTCCGGAGCCGAAGCGGCAGTTCGGCCTCCTCGTAGTCGGGGAAGAGACCGGCGAAGTGCGGCTGGTCGTTCACCTTCGTCATGACCCCGACGATGACCGCGCCGCGAGGCGGCAACGTGAGCAGCGTCGAGTACGGCAGGCCGGACGGGTCTACGAGGCCGTCGACGACGTCGTCCTGAGCGAAGGGGACGTTGGCCGCGACCGCGACGACCGGCTGTCCCTCAACCGCCGTCGGGGGCGACTGGAGCGAGAACCATCCCGGCTCGGGAAGGAAGCCGAGACCCGAGGGTTCACGGGCCGCGGTGCCGCTCGGCGCCACGAGCGTGCCGAGGCTCACGCCAAGGGCCACGGCAGCAACGAGCGTGGCCCCGAGCAGCGCAACGACCCGCGCACGCGGCCGGCGGCGGCGAATCGCCGCCAAGGCTCTCATGCGGGCGCGCTCGGTTGCGTCCTCGTCAGGGCCGGGAAGTGCCTCTCGCGCCTCTCGCAACAGGCGTTCGAGCTCAGACGACACGGTCTTCCTCCAACGCCTCTCGCAGCTCCACCTTCGCACGCGCGAGGCGCGATGCCACCGTGCCGAGCGGGAGTCCGAGCACTCCCGCGATCTCCTCGAGCGGCAGGTCGAGCCAGTAGTGGAGCACGACCACGATCCTCTTCCCCGCTCCAAGCGCCGCAACCGCGTCCGCGATCACCCACCGGCGAACGTCGTCCTCGGCTGAGTCCCCGAGCGCCCAGGCGTGGAAGGTCGTCTCCTCGTCGTGGAGCACCTCGACCCGCCGGCCGCGCCGGAGGTGGTCGACGGCGCGATTGATCGCGATCCGTTTCAGCCAGGGCGCAAACGGCCGAGTCTCGTCGAACCGATCGAGCGCGGCGAACGCTTTCTCTACGGCCTCCTGAGCA
>JAERMP010000200.1 GCA_016844515.1 Thermoleophilia bacterium
AACGTGCGAGAGATGTCCCTCTACAGTCCGCTCCGAAAGGAACAGGGTCGCAGCGACCTCGCGGTTGGTCTTTCCCTCTGCGACGAGGGCCGCGACGCGTTCCTCGGCAGGCGTGAGCGCTCCGGGCATCGGCGCGCGGCCGCTGATGCGCCGTAGCTCGGCGTGTGCTCGCTCGGCCCAGAGGGCTGCGCCGATCCGCTCGAAGATGCCGAGCGCCTCCTCGAGGGTCTCGCGCGCTTCCCGGCGTCGCTTTGCCCGCCGCTGCGCGGCGCCGAGCGCGAGCAGCGTCCGGCCGCGATCGAGGGGTAGCTCCACGCGCGCGTGCCACTCGATGGCTTTTGCGCATGCCGCTATCGCATCGTCGAGCCTCCCCTCGCTCGCAGCCAGCAGTCCGCGGCAGCGCCTGCAGTTGGCGAGCGCCGACGCGCGCTCGAGTCGCCGCGCGTTCCCCTCGTACCAGTCGAGCAGCTCCACCGCCTCGTCTCGGCGCCCGAGCTCGATGAGGGCCTCGATGTGGTCGATGACAAAGGGAATCGCTCCGGGTTCGACGATTGCCTCCCGCCGCGCGAGGACGACGATCGGCCCAAGTCGGGCCGCAGCCGCTTCCGAGTCGCCAAGCACAAGGTCGAGATGGCCGAGCGCCCCCGTTGCGACGAGCTCTCCAGAGCGACTTCCGGTGTCTGGCACGAGCTCGAGCGCCCGGAGAGCCGCTGCCCGGGCCAGCTTGACTCGGCCAAGCTGCGCCTCGACGAGACTCTCCAGTGCGAGGTTGTACGCCAGCAGCGCCCGTTGCCCGGACTGCTCCGACGCCTCCTGTCCGGCGAGGGCGTGCAGTCGGGCCGTCTCGAGCTCGCCGAGCAAGCATTCGACTTGCCCGAGCAGGACGAGCAAGAGCGGGGGCGCGCTCTCGTCACCGAGATCGCGCGAGCACTGGAGCATCTCGAGGAGGGCATCGCGTGCCCGCTCGAGCTCATCAGTCCACCACCAGTGCGCAGCAGCCGTCGTGAGCGGCTGAGCGAGCACCCGGCGGTCGTTGGCGGCATCCTGGAGTGCGAGAACCCGCGTCAGCGTGGCCCCCGCGGTCTTCCGCCCAAGATACGTCTCCAACAGGAGCTGGTTGCCGAGCGCCTCTGCAGCGAGCGCGTCGTCTCCGAGCTCGAGAGCGAGCGCGACCCCACGCTCGGCGTGCTCCAAAGCGTCCGCGAGCTGCTCGCGCAACCGAAGCAGGCACACGGCGACACCTTCATGCGCGATGACAAGGACCTCGCGGTCGCCTTCGGCCTCCTCCACCGCCTGGAGAAAGAGCTCGGCGGCCTGCTCGTGTGCCTGATAGGCCCAGACGCGCGCAAGCCGCATCAGTGCTCTCGCCCGCGCCACACCGGGGGCGAGCTGGCGGATCAGGTCCTGGAGCTGCTCCTCCGCCTTACGCGAGTCCCCCGACTCGAAGTGGAGATAGGCGGCGTCCACTGCCCTGCGATACGCGTCGTCGCCACCATCGGGAGGGGTCAGCTCACGCGCGCGCTCGAGCAGAAGCGCGGCCGCCCCCGGCGCGCCGCGCGCCCATGCTCGATCGGCTGCCTCGTCGAGCGCGGCTGCAACCGCTTCGTCGGGCTCTGTGACGGACGCGGCCAGGTGCCGCCCTCTGGCCTCGGGATCGTCGATGAGCTCCGCAAGCCGGGCGTGGATCTCCGAACGCCGCCGCTGGTCGGCAGTCTCGTATGCGCCCGCCGCCAGCAGCGGATGCGTGAAGTGGATCCGATCACGTTCGAGCTTGACGATCCGAGCTTCGAGAGCGGGCGTTAGGCCAACGTCCCGCCCAACCCCAGAAGCTGCCTCGGTGACGGCGACGGTGGGGTACGCATGCGCCGCAGCCGCGACGAGGAAGTCGCGACTCCCGGCGGGCAGCGCCAGCAGACGCCCATGCACCAGCTCGTGGAGGGACTCCGGCACGGGCAGCGGCTGACCGGCCTCGACGGAGACGCCGGTCCGCTGGAGCGTCCGGACGATCTCGAGTGCATAGAACGGGTTCCCGCCCGCTGCCTGGTGCACCTCCGCGAGGAGCGGCCGCGGAAGCGCGATCCCGAGATGATCCTGGACGACGTGGTGCAACGCACCGAGGTCAAGAGGACCGACTTCGAGATCCCTGAAGCGTTCAGCGGGCAGCGAGCGCCGAAGCTCCTCAAGCAGGGCGCTCTCGAGCGGAGCGCGCCGCGAGAGGAGGACGCCGACTCGTTCCGTGCGAAGCCTCCTGACTGCGTACGCGAGGGCTCCCGATGACGCCGTGTCCAGCCACTGCACGTCGTCGACGGCCAGAAGGACAGGGCACTCCTCGGCCACAGACCGCAGCGCGTTGAGCACCGCAACTCCGACCGCATGCGGATCGGGAGGAGGGCCTTCGTCTTCTTCGAGCACCAGTGCACGAGAGAGCGCGCGACGCTGGCCGGTCGGCAGAGGAGCAAGCGCCTCGTCGAGTACCGGATCGAGCAGATCGCCGATTCCCGAGAAGCTGAGCGCTGTTTCGCTCTCGGCGGGCAACGCCTGAAGCACACGGAGGCCGTGCTGCTCCGCTTCCGCAACGCCCGCCCTCCAGAGCGTGGTCTTCCCGACTCCTGCCTCGCCTTGGAGAACGAGCGCGGACGCTCCGTCGGAGACGCTGGCGAGGAAGTCCCGGAGGACGGCAAGCTCGGCATCCCGGCCGACGACGTCACTGGGCATCACCGGCCGATCGTACGCCGGTACGAACGGCTCGAACACCCCGGGGCGGGATGCTTTTCGGAGATACTCCGCCCGTGAGTTACACGATCTTCAACGAGTCCGAGCTCGAGTGGGTGCCCCGCGGAGACGACGACCCGCGCTCCATCGCGCGGCTCTCGGACGCCATGGCCCACTCGCGCGCCAACATCTGGCGCTACCCGTCGGGCGCGCGAGGCAAGCGCCATGCGGATCTCGCGCAGGAGGAGGTATTCGTCGTGCTCGACGGGGCGCTGACGGTCGATCTCGGGAATCCGCCCGAGCGCCACGAACTGGCTCGTGGGAGCGTCCTCGTCGTCCAGCCGGGAACGATCCTCCAGCTGCGAAACACAGGGGCCGACGAGCTCGTGCTCTTCATCTACGGCGCCCCGCCGGTGACCGGGCAGGCCGAGTTCTTCTTGGATGTTCCCTGACGCCGGCTAGGCCGCGGTCGGCGTCTCGACCGTGGCGCGCTCGAACACGAGCCCGCCGTCCTGCACGTCGGCCCGCACGGTGTCGCCCTCGACGAAGCGCCGCTCGAGCAACTCCCGGGCGAGCGGGTTCTCGAGCTGCCGCTGGATCGCCCGCTTGAGCGGCCGTGCGCCGTAGGCTGGGTCCCAGCCCTCCTCCGCGAGCAGCTCCTTTGCTGCGTCCGTCAGCTCGAGCGCGATCTTCCGTTCCGCGAGGCGTTCGCGGAGCCGGGCGAGCTGAAGCTCGACGATGTCGGCGAGCTGCTCCCGCGTCAGCGACTCGAACGCGACGACCTCGTCGATCCGATTCAGGAACTCGGGGCGGAACCGGTCCCGCAGCTCATTCGCCGAGCGGATGTTCGACGTCATGATCACAACTGTGTTTCGGAAGTCGACGGTGCGGCCGTGCCCGTCGGTGAGCCGCCCGTCGTCGAGAAGCTGCAGCAGCACGTCGAACACCTCCGGGTGCGCCTTCTCGATCTCGTCGAGCAGGAGAACTGCGTACGGCCGACGCCGAACGGCCTCGGTCAGCTGCCCGCCCTCCTCGTAGCCGACGTAGCCGGGCGGCGCGCCGACGAGCCGGGCAACCGTGTGCCGCTCCTGATATTCAGACATGTCGAGCCGGACCAATGCTCGCTCGTCGTCGAACATGAACTCGGCAAGCGCGCGGGCGAGCTCGGTCTTGCCAACGCCCGTCGGTCCGAGGAAGACGAAGGAGCCGATCGGCCTATTCGGGTCCTGGAGCCCCGATCGCGCTCGGCGAAGCGCGTTCGACACCGCCTCCACAGCGACAGCCTGGCCGATGACCCGCTTGTGCAGCCGCTCTTCCATGTGGATGAGCTTCTCGACCTCGCCCTCGAGGAGGCGCGAGACGGGAATCCCGGTCCAGGCGGCAACGACAGCTGCGACGTCGTCCTCGTCGACCTCCTCCTTCACCATCGGCGCCTCGACGCGGTCCTCGCGCTCGACGAGCTCTTTCTCGAGCTCCGGCAGAATCCCGTACCGGATCTCGGCGACGCGAGCGAGGTTGCCTTGCCGCTCGTCGCGCTCGGCCTCCATCCGCAGGTCGTCGATCTGCCGCTTGATCTCGGCGACGCGCTGC
>JAERMP010000048.1 GCA_016844515.1 Thermoleophilia bacterium
GAACGGTTTCTGACAACCGGTGTGGACGAGGAGACATACGCGGCGATCGGCGAGCTGCCGCGAGGCCGCGGGATTCTCGGCGTGGTCATCCGAGAGGCGAAGCCGCTGCGTCTGCACGACATCGCCGAGGACCCCCGCTCCGTGGGCTTCCCTGCGCATCACCCACCGATGCAGACGTTCCTCGGAGTTCCGATCCTGCTCCGCGGCGTCGTGTACGGGAACCTGTACCTCACGGAGAAGGAGAACCGTGGCGATTTCACGGAGGACGACGAGGAGCTCACGCAGCTCCTCGCCGCGCAAGCGGCCGTCGCAATCGAGAATGCGCGCCTGCACGAATCGTCGACGCGCTGGCTTCGGCAGCTCGAGTCGCTGAACGAGATCGGGAACGCGCTCGCATCGCAGCTCGAGCTCGAGCCGCTTCTCGCCATCGTCGCCGCACGCCTGCGCGAGCTTGTCCACGCGAGGCTCGTCCTCATCGCGCTGCCCGCTACGCCGGAGGCGCTCCGCGTCGCCGCGGCTGACGGCGAGGGTGCCTCCGCCGCGATCGGCACACGCCTGCAGCTCGGCGCCTCGAAGGTAGGCAGAGTGCTGGAACGGGCCCGGAGCGAGCGAGTCGACGCAATGTTGGAGGATCCTGAGGTCGACCAGCAGACGGCCCGCGACCTCGGCGTCACGACTGCGCTCTACGTCCCGCTCATCGTCCACGGTCGCGCAATCGGTGTCATCGCAGCTCATGACAAGGAGGGAAACGACCCGCGGTTCTCAGACGAGGACATCCGCCTCGGCGAGTCCCTCGCGAAGCGGGCGGCGATCGCCGTCGATCTCTCGCAGCGCGTCAGCCGGGACGCGATGCGCCGGGTCGTCGAGGCACAGGAGCTCGAGCGCAGGCGGCTAGCCCGTGAGCTGCACGACGAGACCGGGCAGGCCCTGACGTCGATCCTGCTCGGGCTCAAGGCGCTCGAGCACTCAGTCGAGACTGATCAGGGCCGGGAGGGAGTTGCAGCGGTGCGTGAGCTCGTCGTGTCGACGTTGCAAGACGTGCGCCGTCTCGCCGTCGAGCTGAGGCCGACCGCTCTCGACGACTTCGGCCTCGCTCCTGCTCTGGAGCGGCTCGCGGAGACGGTCAGGCAGGACACGTCGATCGAGGTCGATCTCGAGGTCGGGATCAGTGGCGAACGCCTTCCGGCCGACGTCGAGACGACGATGTACCGGATCGTGCAGGAAGCGCTCACGAATATCTCCAAGCACGCCGGTGCCACGAGGATCAGCATCCTGCTGGCACGGAAGGAACGCGCCGTCGTGGTCGTCGTCGAGGATGACGGCGACGGCTTCGACCCAGGCGGTGAAACCGCTGGGCTCGGCTTGGCCGGGATGCGGGAGCGCGTGACGCTGCTTGGCGGGCAGCTCCGAGTCGAGACGAGCCCCGGTCGCGGAACGACCATCGCCGCCGAGGTTCCGCTGCTGTGACGATTCGTGTCCTTGTTGTGGACGATCACGCGGTCGTCCGCAGTGGGTTGCGACGAGTCCTGGATGCCGAGAAGGACATCGAGACCGTCGCGGAGGCTGCGAACGCCGAGCGCGCCGTCTTCGAGGCTCTAGAGCACAAGCCCGACGTCGTCCTGCTGGACGTCGTCATGCCCGGCAAGAGTGGCATCGAGGGCATGCCGGCCCTCCTCCAGGCGGTGCCGGACGCTCGAATCCTCGTGCTTTCGATGCAGGACGACCCGCAATATGTTCGGGAAGCGTTCGAGGCCGGCGCCAGCGGATACGTGCTCAAGGAGGCCGCGGATACCGATGTCGTCGACGCCGTGCGTGCCGTGGCCGCCGGGGAGAGGTACGTGCATCCGGCCCTTGGGGCCCGGCTCGTCGCCGCCGAGACCGAGGCGCGCAAGCGAGCCGAATCGGACCCTCTCTCCGAACGGGAGCGAGAGGTGCTCCGACTACTCGCTCTCGGCCATACCAACCAGGAAATCGCTGCGCTGCTCTACATCTCGGTTCGCACGGCGGAGACGCATCGAGCGCACATCATGCAGAAGCTCAGCCTTTCGAGCCGCGCCGAGCTCGTGCGCTATGCGCTCGATCACGGCTTGATCGAGGGCTGACCCTCAGCCGACGACGAGGACGTCGCAGACCGCCCGGCGTACGACCTCCGCGCTGACCGACCCCGGAGCAGGCTCGCCATCGTGGCTTCTCCGGCCGACGACGAGGAGATCCGCGTCGAGCTCGGTCGCAGTCGTGACGAGCTCATCGGCCGCGTCGCCGGCGCGGTGTACGTATGTCGCGGTCACGAGCCGGTCGAGAAGCCATGCTCGTGCTTCTGCCAGAACGTCCGGCTCGGTCGGGGCATCGGTCGGGTCGACGCTCACCACCGTGAGCGTCGACCCGTATCCGACCAGGTGCGCGGCAGCATCGAGTGCGCGCCGGGCGCCTTCACTCCCGTCGAAGCCGACGATGATGTTCTTCGGCTGCGCAGCCACCCGTGCATCGTGCTTCCACTTTCACTCCGTAGCCTCCGCGGTCGACCCGATTTCGAGCGCGGAAAACTACGCAAGCCGAGGGGGCGGCTTTCGCCGCCCCCTGCTAGCACTCCGGGAGGTCGGAGCTCTCTTGATCCGAGGGCCTCCCGCCTTCCCCGGATCAGCCTGTGACCGGCGTCGTCGACGCCATCGGTCGTGCGGGCTCCGTCGCAGGCCATGCCCGGCTGAACAGCGCGAACGCGAGGATCACAAGCCCGATCCCCGTCAGTAGCAGCGCGATGCCGACGACCAGGCCGAAGACCGCTAGCCGTTCGGCCATGTAGCTCACGTTTAGAGCCGTCGTCAGCGCTGTCTCGGTCACCCAGATATCCCGGGCGCCGTTCGACGTCGGCTGGCCACTGTCACCCTTCGCGGCGGCGGCGGCATCGTTCGTTCCCGCGGGATCTTCCGGATTGGCAGCCGACTCGTACCGACCCATCTCGGCATACGTCAGGCCACCCGTGCTCTCAAGCGTGTGCTCGCGCATGATCTTCGCGAACGCGCGCGCCTGATCGCCGGTCGCAACCTGCTCCCCTGCCCACTTCTCCGCGTACTTGGCAACCGCGGGGTCGTCAGCCGAGCCGAAGGTAATGCCCTCGCCCTTGATCGCGTCGCGGGTGGTGTTGAACCCGCTGACGCCCATGAAGATTGCAACGATGCCGAAGACGATCATCACGCCTCCGGCGATGAACCCGCCGATCTCCCAGATCTTCTTACCTTTCATCGCTCCACCTCCTGAGCGGTATGGACTAGTTGTGCGCAGGCTCGCCGAATCGCATCGAGATTCCATCGGCAGAAGCACCGCGCTGGGCTGCTCGGAAGCCGCCCTTTCCGTGCGGGAAAGTACGCAGGTGTCCGCTTACCAGGTCTTTGTTCGCGTGACGGCCCGCGGCGATCGAACCCGAATCCGGGCATCGACGACCACGCAGCGGTCCGGCAACGCAAGCACGGGATTGAGATCGAGCTCGGCAACCGCCGGGTGGTCCTCTCCCAGCCGCGCGAGTCGGTGAACCAGATCCGTCAACGCAGGAACACTCGCTTCTGGCGCACCGCGGAACCCCGCGACGAGCTTACCCGCCTTTCCTTCGCTCACCATCTCCTCTGCGTCGACGTCGGTGAGCGGCGCAATCCGGAAGGTCGCATCTCCGATCAGCTCCGCGAACACACCGCCCGGGCCGAATGCGACGAGCGGGCCGAACATCGGGTCCTGGACGACTCCGGCGAGGAGCTCCGCGCCTCCCGAGATCATGGGTTGAACGACGACCGGGCAGCCAATGCGTCCGGCAGCGTCACGCACGGCGGCTTCGTCTTCGAGCTCGAGCGCGATCCCGCCGGTCTCGGTCTTGTGTGCACCTGGCGTCGCCGTCTTCACGACGGCCGGGAACCCGAGTTCGCGCGCGGCCGCAACCGCCTCGTCGGGTGTGTCGGCGAGCAACTCGGGTACGAGGGGAACGCCGTAGGCGAGTAGCAGCTCCCGCACGTCGGCAGGATCGAGCCATGCATCGTCCGCACGACCCAGCGAGCTCTCGATCACGCGACGAGCGCTCTCACGGTCGATGCCGCCGACGACGGGGACCGCACCATGAGGACGGCGGAGCCAGTCCGCGCGCTCTGCGGCGCGCCCGAGCGCTCGGGCGGCCGACTCCGGATACCCGAACGCAGCGACATGAGGCGACCCGCGGAACGCCTTGGGGATCCCCTCGGACGACATGACGACCGCGAGTATGGGCTTGTCGCTACTTGCGTTCCGAGCAGCGCGTTCAACTGCTTCTGCAACCTCGTCCGCGGTCGCGCTGACCGCGGGCACGAACAGTACGACGACTGCGCTGATGCGCGGGTCGGCGACCAGGTGAGGCAGCATCTCCGCGTACGTCTCCGCAGTCGCACCTCCCAGCATGTCGACGGGGTTGGCGACGCTCGCCTCGGCGGGAAGGGCGCTTCGCAGCGCCGCTACGGTGGAATCGCTGAGCGGCGGCAACTCCAACCCAACGGCTTCGCAGGCATCTGCGCACAGAATTCCCAGACCTCCCGCGTTCGTGAGGATCCCGACCGATCGGCCCGAGAGCCGAGGCTGGCTCGAGAGCAATCCCACCGTGTCGATCAGCTCTTCGAGCGATCCCGCGCGGGTGACCCCGGCTTGGCGAAAGAGCGCGTCGACGGCGGTTTCCGAGCCCGCCAGAGCAGCGGTATGGGAGGTCGCAGCGCGCTGACCACTCGCCGACGTCCCACTCTTCAGCGCGAGGATGGGCTTCCGGCGCGCGACGCGGCGCGCGAGGCGCCCGAAGCGGCGCGGGTTGCCGAAGGACTCGACGTAGAGCAGGACCGCCTCGGTCGCCTCGTCGTCCTCCCACCACTCGAGCAGGTCGTTGGTGGAGACGTCTGCCTTGTTTCCGATCGATATGAAGGCCGACAAGCCGAGGCCGCGGGTCACCGCAGCCTCGAGCAGCGCCAGGCCCAGCGCCCCACTCTGTGACGAGAAACCGATGTTCCCGGGGGAGGCGGCGCGACCGGCGAACGTGGCATTCAGGTTTGGGCCCGCGACGGAGATCCCGAGGCAGTTCGGCCCGATGAGCCGCGCACCGTGCGCGCGGACGAGCGCGAGGAGCTGGTCTTGCCGCTCGGCGCCTTCACTTCCCGTCTCGGCGAAGCCCGCCGAAATGACGATGAGCGCACGAACGCCCTTCTCGAGCGCCTCCCGGGCTGCGTCCAACACTCCGATCGCCGGAACGCAGATAACGGCAAGGTCGACCTCGTCCGGCACGTCCCCTATGGCGCGGTAGCCACGCACACCCGCTACGGCCGTGCCGTCCCGGTTCACCGGATACGCAGCACCTGCGAAGTCCGCCGCAAGAATGTTCCGGAACAGCTCGCCCCCGATCGTTCCGTGACGCCGAGAGGCCCCGATCACGGCGACGCTGCGCGGCTCGAAGAACGGCCGGAGCGACGCCGTAACGGCGACGTGATCGCGCTCGTCGACACGCTCCTCGTACCGCTCCGTGAGCGCGATCGGGAACGTGATCTCGATCTCGCCCCCCGCGAGCTCTCTCGTGAGCTCGAACCCGATCGCCCCGAAGACCCCGAGCATGTTGCGGTTGTCCGCAAGCACCTCGGCGACGATCCTCTCGATCCCCTGGCGACCGGCCAGCTCGGCGAGCTGCTCGACGAGCCGCGTACCGATACCCCTTCGCTGATACGCGTCCGCGACCGCGAAGGCCGCCTCTGCGATGGTGGGATCGCGTAATCGTTCGTAGTTGGCCACAGCGACGACCCGCTCAGTGCCGTTCTCGAGAAAGGTCCCGAGCAGCGCCCCGCGGTCATGCCAGTTGGGGTCGATGAGCTGCTCGACGAGCTCCGGTCCGAGGCGGGGAAAGCCGTGGAATCGCAAGTACAGACTGCGCTGCGAGAGCGCTCCGAAGAACTCGAGCAGCTCGTCTTTGTCCTCGCGGCGCGGCGGGCGTAGGCGCAGGGTCGCCCCGTCCCGAAGGATCACGTCGACGACATCAGCGGTCATGGAGCTCATTCTCGCGCCGGAGCGGTCAAGCGGCGAGCGCCTCGGCATGCCTCTTCAGTAACTTTCGCGCGTCGCCGTGCCAGCAACCCGCATAGAGCGCATCGCCCAGACATCGCGACCACTCTGTGGCCAGAACTGCCGACACACATCGGGGAAGTGCCGGTCGTCTGGTACGGGGAAATGCGGAGACGTGAGGTGCGGTTACGCCGCTCTGAGAACGACCTCGATCGCCGTGCCGCGCCCGGGTGCCGACTTCAGGCTCAGCTCACCGTCGATCGCCTGAGCTCGAAGCCGCATATTGGCGACGCCCTGCCCGGAAACCGTCGTCGCTTCGTCGAACCCGACCCCGTCGTCCGAGACCGAGACGACACGCCTTCCACCCTGCTGCGAGATCGACACTTCGACATGTCCTGCTCCGGAATGCCGACGTGCGTTCCCCAGTCCCTCCTGAACGATTCGGAACACTTCGATCTGCTCGTCCGGAGCCAGCCTGACCTGAGGATCCACGTCGAGCTCGACGTCGAGCTCACCGTCCGCGGTGAGGAGCTCGACGTAGCGGCGAAGCGCCGAGTCGAACCTCGCCGAACCTCCTGCCGAGGAGAGTGCGAGAACGGCGAATCGCGCTTCCTGTTGCGCCGCGGTCGCCGCCTGCTTCAACCGCGGGAGAACCTGCTCCAGGGGAGCTCCGGATTCGAGCATGCTCACCTGCGTCGAGATGGCAAAGAGGTACTGGGCCAAGCCGTCGTGGATCTCCCGGGCGACGCGCGCTCGCTCGTCCGCGACCGCACGACCGAACTCGGCCTCGGAGATCGCGCGCCACACGCCGACGAGCAGAATCCCGTACGCGATGACGCGGAGGAAGTCGCCCTGGAGGACGTAGTCGCTCGACACCACGGGCGTGAGGACGAGGTGGACGTCGGCGAAGAGCGCAAGCGTTGCGGCGAGACACATCCAGCTGTCGAGATCGCGGCCGTAGCGGCGGTAGCGGAGACCGAAACCGACAACAGCGACGAGCCAGAGAGTCGCGAGCAGCGCCGCCGCGAGCTGGACGTACGAGCCCTCGACGATGTCGGCCTCGAGCGGTCCGGTGCTCCAGTCCGGCCCGCTAAGGCCGACGGCCGCGGCGGCGAGGACCGCTGCGACGCCCACTCCGACGGCGAGCAAGGATGGCCTCCGCGCCGACATGCGACCGTCGACATAGGGGGCGATCGCGATCAGACCGGCCCCGAGCAGTCGCGCGCCGACGAGAGCCCACGCGGACTGGGGAGTCAACGAACCACCGCCGAGCACAGGCACGAGGCTGAAAGCCACCGTTCCGAGCGCGATGCTCAAGAACCCGGCGGCGAGCAGCAAGTCGAGCGTGCGCCCGTCTACGAGGAAGCGGACGGACGCGAGTACGCAGACGATGGCGGCGACGACAGCGACAGCGGTGTCGAACGCCACCCGTGCGTCTTGGAGCTCGTATGCGGACTGCAACGACTCGCTCGCAGCGAAGAGGGCAGTTCCGGAGGCAAGGAGACCGACGAGCAGGATCTCCCCGAGGAGCCACGATCGATAGCTCTGGAGCCGGACGTCGTCCACGGTTCACTTGTCGGCAGGTCGAGCCGTGCCGATAAGAGGAACGTGGCCGAACGCATCCTCATCGTGGACGATCATCCCCTGACCCGAGATGCGCTCGCAGCGCTGCTCGCGCAGCAGGGGTTCGACGTCGTCGGCGCAGCTGAGGACGGCGAGCAAGCGATCGCCGAGGCCGAGACACTCCAACCCGATCTCGTCCTCCTCGACCTGACGATGCCGGGAATGGACGGGCTGACCGCGCTACCGCAGATCCGCGAGCAGGCGCCGATGTGTGAGGTCGTCGTGCTGACGGCCTCCGACGCGGAAGAGAACCTGCTGGCGGCGATCCGAGCGGGGGCGTCCGGTTACCTCCTCAAGACCGAGCCCCCCGAGCAGATCGCGACCTTCCTCCGCGGAGTCGCGCGAGGCGATGCCGCACTCTCGGGAGGCGTCGCGCGGCGGCTCCTCGACCGCGTTCGAGAGGGAGGCAGGCTGGACGGAATCCCCGAAGCAATCACTCGCGTGCTCTCGGCCCGAGAGGTCGAAGTGCTGCTCCTCCTGGACGAGCACCTCGGCACCGACGAGATCGCGCAGCGGCTCTTCATCTCGGAGCACACCGTCCGCTCACACGTCAAGAGCCTCTTGAAGAAGCTCGGCGTCTCCTCACGCCGCGAGGCGCTCGAGCGCCTCGAGACCGCCCGCGGCTGAAGTTCTGCTCAAGCCCGGAATTTGCTCGCACGGATTCCGGTCGCGCGAAGATCCCTGAACGCGGCCGCTTCGCGACCGCTGCGCTTGTTATCCCATCAACCGCGAAGGCCCTCGAGCGCAGCCTCCACCAAGTCGGGAAGCGTGTCGAGGTTGTAGCCCCCCTCCAGAACGGCCGCGGCGCGCGGCGCCAGCGCGCTACAGCGGCGACCGAGCTCGCGGAACCCATCTGCGCTCACCTCCATCTGTGCCAGCGGATCGTCGCGATGGGCGTCGAAGCCGGCAGAGACGAGCACGACATCCGGGTCGAACGCGCTGACCACCGGCTCCACCACGTCGTCGAAGGCTCGCAGGTACTCCACATCGCCCGCTCCTTGGGCGAGCGGCACGTTGAGCGTGTGCTCGTCGCTCGACCCCGGTCCGCCCGTCCCGGGCCAGAAGGGCCATTGGTGCATGGAGACCATGAGAACGGAGGGGTCTTGGCGGAAGAGCGCCTCGGTGCCGTTCCCGTGATGAACGTCGAAGTCCACGATCGCAACACGTGCGAGCCCGAGCTCCACCTGGGCATGGCGTGCAGCAATGGCCACGTTGTTGAAGATGCAGAACCCCATTGCGGACGAGCGCAGAGCGTGGTGGCCAGGCGGGCGCACGAGAGCGAAGCCTCCAGTCTCTACGGCACGAATCGCGCACCCCGCGGCGAGGCACGCTGCCTCCCACGTCGTCGCGCCCGCGAACGTGTCCTCGTCGAGCCAGACCTCTTCGAGAATCGCGTCCAGGGCGTCGACATAGGCGCCGTCGTGAACCCGCTCGATCTGCGCGCGTTCGGCCTGCTGTCCGTGGACGTAGCCCGGAAAGCGATCGAGGAGTCTCTCGAGCCGGTGCGGACTCTCTGGATGGGCGTGACGACCGGGTGAGTGCAAATGGGCGAGCGCCGGATGGCTGATCACATCCACGTACGGGCCTCCTCGAACCTGCCCGCCACACCTGCCAACCCGAGCTGCCGCGCGTGCTCGGCCGCCGCGGTCCAGTTGGGCTCGACGTCGGGGAGCGGAGGAAGTGGAGCCTCCCGGTCCATCATCGCGATTCGCCGATAGAGGCGCAAAGCATCTGCCTCCGCCGCGAAGCGGCCGTCACCGAGCATTGCCTCGAGCGACCCGAACTGGTTGAGCAAGTCCGCGGCCCTTTTCTCTCCGATTCCGCGCGCGCCCGGTATCCGATCAGACGGATCGCCACGCAGGGCAATGAAGTCGGGTACCTGCACGGGATCGACCCCGTAGCGCTCGCGAACCTCAGCTGGGCCGATGCGAGCGGGGGCGGTTCCGCTCACGGGCTGGAGAATCGTCGTCTTCGCGCTGGCGAGCTGGAAGGCATCGCGATCCGACGTCGCAACGAGGGTCTCTCTACCGGCACCCTCTTCGAAGGCAACAGCCGCGGCTAGGAAGTCGTCGGCCTCGTAGCCGGCGTCTTTCGCGCACGCGAAGCCCGCCGAGGTGGCAAGTGCCGGGAGGAGGTCGAGTTGCTCGAGCAGCTCCGCGTCGAACACGCGACCGGACTGATAGCTCTCAAGGGCTGTGTGGCGATAGGTGGGGACATCGAGCGTGTCCCACGCAACGAGGACGGTTCGCGGCCGTTCCTCCTGCCAGAGGCGCAACAGCATGTTGGTGAACCCGATGAGAGCGTTGCCCGGGCCGCCGTCGCGTCGGCGCATCGTCTTCGGCAGCGCGTGATAGGCGCGGTGGGCGAAGGAATCACCGTCCATGACAAGCAGGGGGCTCACGAAATCGAGCGCTCCAGCTCGGTGATCGCCTCCTGCAACCGATCGGTCGCCACCTGGGCGGCGTCTGCCGCAGAAAGACTCGTGAGGTCGCCGAGCTCGATCGGACGGCCGTAGGCCACTCGGAGCGGACCGAGTCGGGCAAGCCGGTTCGTGCCCACGATCCCCGCCGGAACGAGCGGAACGCCCGCCTCGAGCGCGATGCGAGCGGCGCCCGTATGCCAGCGCGCCTCGTACTTCTTGCGCAGGCCCTTCCGCCTCCTCGTACCTTCCGGGAACATCACCACCACGTGCCCGTCGCGCGCGAGCGCTACGGCTGTATCCATGGCCTCGTCGTCCCGCTCGCCGCGACGAACCTTGAAGCCTCCTCCCGCCGCGATGACAGCGCTGAGGGGAAACCAGAAGAGCTCCGCCTTCGCCATGAAGCGAAAGAAGCGTCGCGGGAAGAACGGGAGCGCGAGCGGCCAAGGGTCGAAGTTCGACCAGTGGTTCGCGGCGATGACGTAACCGCCGTCGCGCGGAACGTTCGCGACCCCGGT
>JAERMP010000049.1 GCA_016844515.1 Thermoleophilia bacterium
CAGACGGGGGCAACACACGGGGCAACACGACGTGTCGGTGCGGCCCACTCACGAGAGCTGCGCAGGCGCTGGAAACTCGACTGCTACCGCAAGGGTGGGGGGTGCCTTCAGCGGCGCAGCGGGCGACACCCCAGATCGGGCCCCGCGACGCGGATGTTGGCCGATGCCTTGTAGCTCGGCGGGGATTGCTGTACAAACGCATGAGAACACCTGAGGCAGCACCGAGGGGGTGCGGTTTGGACTCAATACGGTTGTTCGGGGCACGCGCGCGGCGAACGTTCGTCGCGTCGCTCTTGCTGCTGCTCGCCCTGTCCTTCATCGCACTGCCTGCGGGGGCAAGCCCACCGCCGCCCACAGCCACAACGACCTTTACAGACAATGGAACCTGCAGCGTCACAGTGACCTACACCTGGAGTGGCTTTAAGGGCCAGAACCTCACCGCTTTATACGCTGTGGAGTACGTAGGCGGAAGCTACGTTGTCGGGATCCTATTCTGGGATTCCGGCGTTACGGGGACGGGAACGTCGACGCACACGTTCTCTCTTACCGGTTATGGCACACACACCTACTATGGCCGTGGACGCTTGCTCAACTCGAAAGGCGTGCTGGTCAAAGGCTCCGACGCGGCGTCGAGTACAAGCGCAACCCTGACCTGTTAGCCCCGAACAGCCGCCCGTCCGTGGTGGCTAACGTTCGACAGGAGACGAGTCTCTCACCGCACTGGTTGAACGGATCGCGTCAGTAGTGGTCGAACAGCTGCCGACGCCGGAGCCGCCATCGCTCTACATGACGACAGCCGAGCGCGATGCGTTCGTGATTGCGAATCGCCGGGCCTGTCGCACTCATCGCACGGAATAGTGTGCTCCACCGCTCAAAGATCGGCTCAAAGTCAGGGCTTTCCGCCATACCTCCTCGCACGCCGCGTCTCCCGCGCACGCGCTTTCCAGCGCCGCTTGAGCTCGCGCCGAACGCGCGTGCTGCTACGCGCCTCGATCGCCCGCAGTTCCCGCTGAAGCTTGCCGTAGTTGGCCCACCGCCCCTGATCGAGATCGCCCGTCTCGAGAGCTTCGCGAACCGCGCAGTCCGGCTCGCTCGAGTGGGCGCAGTCGTTGAAGCGGCACTGAGCAGCCAACTCGGCGATGTCCGAGAAGGCGCTGTCGATGTCTCCTTCCCAGATCTGGAGCTCCCGCAGCCCCGGTGTGTCGATGAGGATCGACCCGTCGCTCAGGACGAGGAGTTGTCGATGACGAGTCGTGTGACGTCCACGGCCATCGTTTCGCAGATCGCCGGTCGGCATCAGCATGCGACCGGCGAGCCTGTTGACGAGCGTCGACTTGCCCGTGCCCGACGATCCGAGCAGGACGAACGTATGCGCGGGCCGCAGCAGCGCGCGAACCTCTTCGATCCCCTCCCCCGTGACGTTGCTTACCGCGAGCACAGGGACTCCAACCGCCACGTCCTCTGCTTCGGCGAGCTTCTCGAGGTCGTCGCAGAGATCGAGCTTGGTCAGGACGATGACCGGATCGCCGCCACTGTCCCAGGCAGCTGTCAGGTACCGCTCGAGGCGCCGCGGATTGAAGTCCTGATCGAGCCCGGAGACGAGGAAGACCATGTCGACGTTGGCCGCGAGGATGTGCTCCTCGGCCTTGAGCCAGGGCGTCTTGCGCGACACCTTGGTTCGCCGGGGAAGAAGCGCTTCGATGGCAACGTGGTCGCCGGGCGCGTCGCACACGGCAACCCAGTCACCGACCGCGGGCATACCGCCCACGATCTCGTCGTCTCTGAGGCGTCCGCGAGCATGCCCCAGTCGATCGCCGCGCTCGCCGCGGACGTAATAGCCGCCACGGTGCTCTGCGACGACGCGGGCGGGCTCGAAGCCCCGCTCGGAATAGGTTGTGAAGGCCGCCTCGAGCTCGTCGGTCCAGCCGAGGGCGGCCAGGGTTCCATCGGACAACGTAAGGCTCCTTCACTCGGATGGATAGACCAGGCCACGGCTCGCGGCCGCCGAGGAGGTGCTAACTCAAGGCGACGCCGAGCCGATGGGAGATGAAGCGCGCGACTTTCATGGTCATCTCCTTTCGCTCGACGACGGAACCTCCGGAGGGTACGGGCCATGCGCCGGCACGTCAACCGCTTGACTTGCGCGAGACAGTCTCGTTTGATCTCCGGTGAGCAGTGAGCGTCGCAACCACACCCGTCCAGGCGGGCACCATGGTTCGGCTCGAAGAAGTTCGCAAGAGCTTCGGGGACAACCTCGTGCTCGACGGCGTCGACCTCAGCGTCGATCCCGGCGAGGTGCTGGTCATCATCGGGCCGAGTGGGAGCGGCAAGAGCACGCTCCTTCGTTGCGTCAACCTGCTCGAGCCGATTCAGGCCGGGCGCATCTTCCTCGAGGGCGAGGAGATCACGCGCAAGGGCGTCAACGTGTCGGCCATACGACAGCGCATCGGGATCGTCTTCCAGCAGTTCAACCTCTTCCCTCAGCTGACGGCGCTCGACAACCTCACGCTCGCGGCCCGCCGGATCAGGAAGATCCCGCGGGGAGAGGCAGAGAAACGCGCCCGCGAGCTGCTCGCGAACGTCGGCCTGGCGGAGAAAGCGGACCAGCACCCACACCAGCTCTCCGGAGGCCAGCAGCAGCGGGTCGCGATCGCGCGGGCTCTGATGATGCAACCGCACGTCATGCTCTTCGACGAGGTCACGTCCGCGCTCGACCCCGAGCTCGTCGGCGAGGTACTCGTCGTCATGCGCAACCTGGCCCGTGAGGGCATGACCATGCTCATCGTCACGCACGAGATGCAGTTCGCAAAGGAGGTCGGCGATCGCGTGGTCTTCATGGACGGTGGGAAGATTGTCGAAGAAGGCCCACCTCGCGACGTGCTCGACAACCCGAAGGAGGAGCGGACACAGCAGTTTCTCCGTAGGACCCAACTCGCTCACACACTGGAAGAGCTCACCATCGACGAAGGAGGATCCGAATGAGACGACTCATGATCGTCATCGCCGCCACAGCTCTCGCGGGTGCTGTAGTCGCCGCCTGGGGCGGCGTAGCATCTGCCGGCGAAGCAGGCCCCAACGTGGCCTTCGCCGCAGACCAGGCGAAGCTGCCACCCCTACCGGCCGAGATCAAGGAGAGGAAGCGGTGGAACATCGCCGTCAAGTGCGACTCGCCGCCGTTCGGCTACATCGGCGCGAAGAGCGGGCACGCCGGCTTCGACGTCGAGATCGCCCGCTGGTTCTCGCGGCTCGCGTTCGGCAAGTCGAACCGCGTCACGTTCACGTGCGTGACCACGCCGGCGCGCGAGCCTTCGCTCACGACGGGACGCGTCGACATGGTCATCGCGACGTTCACGTACACGGCCGACCGTGACACCCGCATCGACTTCTCGCGGGCGTACTACAAGGCAACGGGTCGCCTGCTCGTTTCGAACGACTCGCCGATTCGGTCCCTCTCCGACCTCGCCGGCAAGACCGTCGCAACGACGAGCGGCTCCATCTACGACCGCTGGATGAAGAACTGCTTCAAGGACACGAAGGTGCTCGTCACAGACAGCTTCACGAACGCGCTTCTGAGTTTCCGTGACGGGCGTGCGGACACGCTCATGTGGGACGACACGGTCCTGCTCGGCATCGCGGTGACCGATCGGAGCTACAAGCTCACGAGCGATCTGTTCCTTCCGCTGCCGTACGGCATCGGGATCAAGCAGGGGAACACCGCTCTGAAGGCGTGGGTCGACTCGCGGCTCAACCTCATGAGGAAGCGAGACCTCTTCCTCCCAATCCTGAAGAACACCGTTCCGCCTGCCCAGGTCGCCCCGTTCTCGAAGAACATCCTGCGACCCGACCAGACGTTCGCCTACAACACGGGTGATCCCACGTCGGTGTGCCCGTAGCGGCAAAGCCGGCAACGAACAAGGGAGCGGTTGCGCCTGGCGCGGCCGCTCCTGATCTCTCCTCATGACCATCCTGGCTGTCGCCTTCGACTGGTCCTTCATCACCGAGAACGGGGACGAGCTTCTCGCGGGGCTGCGACGCACGCTCGAGGTGTCCGCAATCGCCATCGCCGGCGCCTTCGTGATCGGGCTGGTTCTGGGAGCCGCTCGCGCCCATCGCGTCCCGGTCGTCAGCCAGGTCGCCGCTGTGTACGTCGAGATCATTCGCAACACACCGATCCTGGTCCAGATCTTCTTCCTCTTCTTCGGGCTCCCTCAGATCGGGATCATCCTCGAGCCGTTTACCGTCGCCTGGCTGGCCGTGACGATCTGGGGCGGCGCGTTCAACACGGAGAACTTCCGCGCCGGCTTCGAGGCCGTCCCCCACCGGTTCCGTGAAGCAGGATTCGCGCTCGGGTTCGGACGCCTCACCACCTTCCTAAACGTCACCCTGCCCATCGGCGGCCGGATCGCCCTTCCGTCCTCGATCAACACCTACATCAGCGTCGTCAAGAACACGTCGCTCATGTACGTCATCAGCTATCCGGAGCTGACGACGACGGCGCTGAACATCAACGCGCTGACACTCCAGACAATCGAGACCTTCACGACCCTGGCCGTCACCTACCTCGTGATCGTGTGGACGATGTCCGCCTCGATCCGGGTCGTCGAGCGGCATCTCGCCCTGCCCGAGGACGCCCGATGAATTTCCTTCCGGACTGGGCCGAGCCTGTTCTCCGCTACATGCTCGAAGTGGGGCTGAAGGGCACCCTTCAGATCGCCGCGATCTCGCTCGCCGGAAGCCTGCTGATCGGAGTTACGCTCGGCACCCTGCTCACAATCAAGTTCCTGCCGTCGCGAGCGCTGATCCGCTTCTACATCGAGGTCTGGCGAGGGCTCCCGATCCTCGTGTCGCTCTTCCTGGTCTTCTTCGTGCTCCCCGTGATCAACCCGCGCCTCGAGTTCGACGCGTTGATCTCGGCCTCGATCGCTCTGACCCTCTGGGGTAGCGCGCAGGTCGCCGAAGCGACCCGCGGAGCCGTGCAGTCAATCCCGAAGGAACAGCACGAGGCTGCGGCAGCGCTGGGCTTCGGCTGGATCGGGAGGCACTCGTTCGTGATCCTCCCCCAGGCGTTGCGACGGCTTTTGCCTCCGCTCGTCAGCCTGCTGGTGAACATCATCCAGAACTCGACAATCGCCCAGGTGATCGGCGCACCAGAGCTCCTGGAGTCCGCCGAGCGCCAGGTGGAACGGCTCGCCGCTCCCCCGCCGATCGGCATCGGTGAGGTGAAGGCCTTCCCGATCTACGCGACCGTGATGGTCATCTTCTTCCTCATCTCGTTCCCGCTGACACGACTCGCGGCCTACCTCGAGAAGCGGCTCGCGTAGGGAGTGCGCGAGCGTACGTAGAGTCTCGCCGTGTCCCCGGAGAAGCCGGACATCACCGACGTTGTCAACGCGCAGATGCCGCTCGGCACAACGCTTGGGATCAGGACGTTCGGGGGGCCCGAAGAGGTCGAGTCGATGCTCGCCTGGGCGCCCGAGCTCTGTACCGCAGGGGGCGTCCTCCACGGTGGTGTGCTCATGGCGCTCGCCGACTCCGCCGGAGCAGTCTGCGCGTTCCTCAACCTCCCGGCGGGAGGTCGCACCGTCACCATCGAGTCGAAGACCAACTTCTTCGGAGCGGTCCGCGAGGGCGAGGTGCGCGCTCGCTCGCGACCGTTGCACCGCGGGAGGACGACGATCGTGATCGAAACCGACGTCTACGACGCCACCGACCGGCACGTAGCGCGCACCACGCAGACCCAGGCCGTTCTCGGCGCGGACTGAGCTCCGAGCGCCCGCGCTATCCTCTCTCGGCGCGGTGGCGGTAGCTCAGTTGGTAGAGCCCCGGGTTGTGGTCCCGGTGGTCGCGGGTTCGAGTCCCGTCCGCCACCCCTGAAGCATCGGGACGACCGCGTAGGCTTCGCTACTGATGAGCCGCGACGGACTGGCCTCGGCGACGAGATTCCTCGTCCTTGCGCTCAGCATCCTGTACGCGCTCGCCGCGGTGGTCGGGCTCGCGCTCCTCGACTTCGACACGACGCGCGACATCGTCCTGTGGGCGACGCTCTTGACCGGCGGCGCGGTGCTGATGCTCGTGGGCCAGCTCGCTATCCCAGCGGGATGGTTGTCCGCGGCGCTGGTATCCGTCGGTGCCGCACTGGGAGGACTCCCGCTCTTCTGGACACTGCTCGTCCCGATCGCCGTCGCTGCGGTGATCGCGTGCAGCATCGCGCTCGCGCGACGCCGGACTGCTGCTCCAGCCTAGATGATTGATGCCACGACCTCACGCGTCCGGATGCGCGATCTGGCGCGTCGGGGCCGCGTAGCGTCCTCGCGCCGGGCGCGCGCTTCGCGACGGGAAAGCGGCAGCGAGGCGGCCAGCTCACGCCCCGGAGTCGGCGATCTCATGGCATCAATCATCTGATGCTCCACACACGTCACGGCTGGTGGCTCGAGGAGGCCGGCGAGGTGACTCCAACCCGGCCCTTGGAGGGAGACGCGACGGGGGACGTCGTCATCGTCGGAGGCGGGTATCTCGGGCTATGGACGGCGTGGCATCTGCTCGTCCTCGAGCCCGAGCTCGACATCGTCGTGCTGGAGGCGGCGGTCTGCGGGCGCGGACCGAGCGGCCGGAACGGCGGCTTCTGCGAGACGCTCTGGGGCGACGCACCGACCCTTCGCGAGAAAGCTGGTGACGCGGCCGCGCTCGCCGTCTGCCGTGCGTCGGAGGACGCGGTGCGCGGAATCGGCGCGTGGTGCGAGACGAACGAGGTCGACGCCTGGTACCGACGGGCGCCCATGCTCCGCGTGGCGACCACCGAGTCGCAGATCGGGTCGTGGGACGAGATCGTGGATGCCGTCGCTGCCCTCGGTGCGGCGGAGGAAGTCGTGTCGGTCTCTGCCGAAGAGGTGCGAGCTCGCTGCGCCTCTCAGCTCTTTCTCGGCGGCGCGCTCTATCGCCTCAACGCGACGGTGCAGCCCGGTCGGCTTGCGCTCGGGCTCCGCGCGAAGCTCCTCGAGCGCGGGGTCCGGATCCACGAAAGAACAGAGGTCACACGGCTCCACCGCGACGGCGACGTGGAAACCCGAGCGGGGCGCGTGCGGGCGAACGCTGCCGTTCTCGCCGTCAACTCGGCGGCGGTCGGTTTCCCCGGCTACCGACTCTCGCTCGCCGTCGCATCAAGCCACATCGTGCTCACGGAGCCGATCCCCGAAGTGCTCGAGGAGCTCGGCTGGACGGGCGGCGAGGCCATCGTCGACAGCCGCACGCTCGTCCACTACACCCGCACGACGCGTGACGGCCGGATCGTCTTCGGCTGGGGCGGCGGCGCCATGGGATTCGGAGGACGAGCCGCAGATCGACTCGAGTTCGATCCAGGCGTAATCGCACGAACCCAGGAAAGCCTCGTCCGCTTCTTCCCACAGCTGCGCGATCGCGCGGTGACGCACGCGTGGGGCGGCCCGATCGACGTCTCCCCGAGCCACGTGCCGATCTTCGGAAGCCGTGGACGTGTCCACCATGGCTTCGGCTTCACGGGGAACGGCGTCGGGCCGTCGTACCTCGGCGGCGAGATCCTGGCGCGGCTGGCGCTCGACCGCCGGGACGAGCGAACGCAACTCGCGATCGTCGAGCCCGGTCGAAAGTTCTTCCCGCCAGAACCGTTTCGCTACGTGGGCGGCTCACTGATCAGGCGAGCGCTCCTGGCGAAGGACGCAGCCGAGGACGCGGGGCGGAAGCCGGGCGCGGCAACGCGGTTCGTCGCGTCCCTCCCCCGCCGCCTCGGCCTCCGGCTCCCACGCTAGATGCTCTACGGAGCAGCGAGTACAAGTCGAAGCTCGTCGAGCAGTAGAGTCGGGAGGCCGATGCGGAAGCTCCAGAGTCAGGGCGTCCACCACATCACGCTCATCGGGGCCGACCGCCAGACGTCGATCGACTTCTGGGAGGGCGTCCTCGGGATGCCCTTCGTCTTCGAGCAGCCGAACCTCGACAATGCGGCGGAGAGCCACCTCTACTTCGACCCGGGCGACGGGCGGCTCATCACCATCTTCACTAGCGAAGAGCGCGAGCCGGATCCCACCCGCACCGCAACGGACATCGGCTGCGTGCAGCACATCGCGTTCTCGCTCTCGCAGGCGACCTTCCAGCAGGCGGTGGAACGCCTCGACGAGCGCGGCATCGGGCACTCGGGCGTCAAGGACCGAGGCTTCATGGACTCGATCTACTTCGAGGATCCGCTCGGCCTCCTGATCGAGCTCGCGTCGTATCGCTTCGAACCGCCGTTCGGGTATACGCATTCCGACGTGCTGCTCGAGGCGCACAAGATCCGAGTGGGCCACGGTGACCACCACATCGCCCAGGATCACCTCGCGGACGCAATCGAGACGCTCGTCGAGCGATCGCGGGCGTCGCTCTCGGACGATCGCTCGCCAAAGAACCCGTACCGCTAACGAACCAGGAGGATCGACGACATGGCTACCAATACGCTGAGCATCCTGAAGCCGAGCGTCAACAACATGGCGACTCGGATCTTCGTCCGCGCCGCCGGGCTCGACTACGAAGAGCTGGACGTGTGGGGGAAGAAGTCGACGCCGGAGTTCCTCGCGAAGGACCCGGCCGACCTCACGCCGCTGCTCGAAGAGGCGGGACTGCCGAAGGGCTCGCTCTGGGAGAGCTGCGCGATCATGCAGTACCTCTGCAACAAGCACGGCCTCGACCAGTTCTACCCCTCGGACCCGGGCGAGCGCGCCATGGTCGACAGCGCGATGTTCTACCTGACGGGCACGCTCTATCCGCTTCTCGCGCGCGCGACCTATCCGGCACTCGGCTTCGGGCAGTATCCGGGCGAGGTCGCGACGTCGGACGCCGACGACGAGATGAAGGCGAAGGCGCAGAAGGACGCCGAAGCCGCACTCGCCGGGCCGCTCGAGGTCCTCCGCGAGTGGTTCCTCGGCGGAAAGCAGTTCATCGGCGGTGACACCCCATCGATCGCCGACATGCGCTTCGCCGCAACGCTCGAGTTCCTCCGCGCGATCGACTACGACTTCCCGGCCTGGGCCGAGGAGTACATGACCGCGATGGAGACGACGCTCGGCGACGCCTACTCGGAGCCTGCGGCGGACGTGCGCGGCTACATCGACTACGTGCGGTCGCAGAGTGGGTGAGCCCTGGTGGCGTCGCTATGACGCGAATCTGCCAGTTCTTCGCTAAACGTAGGCGCACGGCAGGACTCGAACCTGCGACCCGCGGATTAGAAGTCCGCCGTCTTGTTTACGAAAACGCCGGTTGGGCCTTCCAGTGTTGCCTCCGGCAGGCCGGCACTCCCGCTTCGGCGGTGCGCCATCGCGCACGCAGCGCGGGTCGTCCCGCCCGCAAAGGTGGACATGACTCGGGACGGGTGATATATCAGCGGCGCACGCATGACGGAGACGGCCGAGACTGCTCTCGCACCTAGGCAGCACCGAATCGATCGCTCGAGCCCTCCCGTCATTCGCGCCACCGGGGTCTGGAAGGTCTTCGGCTCGAGCCCCGAGAAGCTCGTCGGATCGCCGGACGCGTACCTTCCGCGTGGAGAGCTTCGCGAGAAGACGGGCTGCGTCGTCGCGGTACGCGACGTGTCGATCGAGGTGTGGCCTGGCGAGGTGTTCGTCGTCATGGGTCTGTCGGGCTCCGGCAAGTCGACGCTCGTGCGGACGCTCATCCGGCTGATCGAGCCGACCGCAGGCACGATCGAGATCGACGGCCATGACGTCTCGGCTGCAGGAACTGCCGAGCTGCGCGAGCTCCGACGCAACTCCGTGTCGATGGTGTTCCAACACTTCGGGCTACTCGCTCACCGTCGCGTGATCGACAACGTCGCCTTCGGGCTCGAGGTCAAGGGAATGGGGAAAGCGGAGCGCCTTGCGCGCGCATCCGAAGTACTGAAGCTCGTCGGGCTCGAGGACGCTGCGAATCAATTCCCCGACCAACTCTCGGGCGGCATGCAGCAGCGCGTGGGCGTCGCGCGCGCTTTCGCGGGCAATCCCCAGGTGATGCTCTACGACGAGCCCTTCAGCGCCCTCGACCCGCTCATCCGCCGGGACATGCAGGACGAGGTGTGCCGTCTCCAGGAGGAGACGGGCAAGACGATGGTCTTCATCACGCACGACCTCGCCGAGGCGCTCAGGCTCGGCGATCGCATCGCGATCATGCGCGACGGAGGGATCGTGCAGCTCGGCACCCCCGAGGAGATCGTGGGAGCGCCTGCCGACGACTACGTCGAGAACTTCGTGCGAGACGTCCCGCGAAGCCACGTGCTGACGCTGCGGTGGATCATGCGCGATCCGGAGCCGAACGAGGCGACAGACGGGCCGCAGCTCGACGTGACGACGACGGTGCGAAACGCGATTCCGGTCGTTGCTGCGAGTGAGCGACCCGTGTGTGCGGTGGAGAACGGCCGCGTCGTGGGAATGGTCGACCGCGACGCGGTGCTAACGGCAATCGCAGGCGAGGGAGGCGACTGATGTCCGTCGCCGCCGCCGAGATCACGATTGCGGCTCCCGTGCTCAGCCACCGGCCGTGGTGGCGAG